>CAYUCJ010000509.1:0-2291 GCA_964443285.1 uncultured Desulfobacteraceae bacterium
GTTCTTCGTAGCGTTCTTGGAACTCTCGCGCTTCGCTTTTTCCCGGCACATTGAACCCCAGAAACACGACTGATGCATCTTTTGAGTGTGATTTAAGAACCTCATGAAACGGTGCTTTTGAAACGACAATCTCTGCCTTAGCATCAACACGAGCGGCATCAATCAATTGTTTTAGAGCCTTTGTGGCCGGCTGAAAGCCCGCTTTATCCTGAATCAGACGAAATATTCGTACTTCTGCATTCGACCACTCCCAATTCAACGTCAGCAAATACGATAAAAGCAGCATCAATGAACCATTTTTTCTGCCACGCCACCATATATCAATTCGACGATTCGCGATTTCCAAGGGGAGGCCTCTGTCTTTTAAGACAACAAGGTTCATACCAAGAATCTCAACCGAATTCATGTGTCGGACAAAGGCGTAACAGCGTTTAGGATCAGACGACCAGCCCATTAAAACGATATTGGGTTGCAGCGGACTGATGGGATGGCCTTGAAGAAGAACCGTCAGCCCTTCATCAAGGCTTTGAGCAACAACGACGGTGGGGAGGGCATGAAAATGGTTATCACGAAGGAAACGGTCAAGCTGGTTGATGGCTGCTTGTCTGTGGTTGACGATACTTCTTAAATCTCCTGCCAGAATCCGTGCAAGAATGACCAGGCCTCGATTCTCACCGATCCACAATGAAAACCTCACCATTGTAAAACGCGTTTCCGGATTTCCTGAAAGCACAAGTACCGTCGGCCGCCAGTTCTTTGGATGCTTCGGCAAAACTGAAAGGCGCAATAAATTTTCCCTGAGCCGTGAATAGACAAATCCCCACCGGGCGTCCCCAAAACGAATCTGAAGGACACTTCGATGCAATAAGATATAAAACATTACGAGAATTGCGCCGGCCGTTGCAGCCGCCCAGGGATTGATCAACAGGGCGGTGGCGGCACAACCCATTGCGCCACACATTGCAGGTATCCAGTGATAATATTTGAATCGGGGGCGAAATGATGGATTTCCGGCAAACGATTCAACAAAGGCCGCCAGATTGATCATTCCGTAAGTGTAAAGAAAAAACATTGTCACAACAGCGGCAAGAATGTTAAATGCGCCGCCTTGGGAGTCCGTTCCTGCCCAAAAAATGATTCCCAGGGTAATCAACAGTGTAAACCACAACGCCCGGTGAGGTTCGTCTCCTCTGGCTGATCCGCGCGCAAATGGTCGTATCGACGGAATCAAACGGTCTTTCGCAACAGCCTGGAGAACCCGGGGAGCACCCAAAAAGGAACCGATGGCGCTGGAAAGTGTTGCGGCAAAGACACCCGCTACCACCAGAAAATTTGTGCCAAAAATCGCCTGATTGCAAAGGGTCTCAAAAGAAGAATTGAGTAGTTGATCACGGGTTTGCGCACCCCCGCACAACAGAATCTGAATCCCATACACTAAAAAACCTACGATGACAGCTGCCACAGTACCCAGGGGAATAGAACGTCCCGGATTTTTCAGATCTCCCGACATATTTACCCCCGCCATAATACCTGTAACCGCTGGAAAATAGATGGCAAACACCTTCCAAAAAGACATGGATAGGCCGGTATAATTGGATGACCAGTTCTGCATGAAAATAATCTGCCGGAAATGTATTGCCGCTCCGGCCATAAACACAAAAATCGAAAATCCCAGAATGGTCATAATCACATACTGTGTTTTTATGGCCCATTTTGCTCCGACATAAGCAATGCAAAACAGAATGGTAGCTGTAATCAAAGCAATCGTTCGAAAGTGAACGGCTGTTGCAGGAAAGGTTCGGATCAAAGCCTCTGTAAAACCCATAATATAAAAAGGCACGGAGATCGCCTGGGCGCTAAATAAAGCCAATCCTATGGAACCGCCAAACGACGGACCCAAGGCTCGAGAGATGAGAAAGTAAGCGCCGCCACCGGCAACGGGTGTGTTAGTGGAAATCGCCGATATGGACAGAGACGTCAATGCGGTAATGCTGCTTGCCAGAAAAAGAATCAGAAACGCCTGAAAAATACCGGCCTGACCGATGACGAAACCAGCCCTCATGAAGATAATGACACCCAGGATCGTCAGGATCGAAGGCGTAAATACGCCGCCAAATGTCCCCAATTGGTTCGGTACAACGGTAGAATGACGTTCCTTCCCGATCCCGATAGATCTCATCTTCCACCTTCATCCCGTAAATTCATTGGGTTAATTATAGAGATAAAGCTCTACTCATATGGTTCGAAAACACGAAATAACCAGCCATAAACCGCAGCCAGGTGAGATTCAA
>CAYUCJ010000510.1:0-2266 GCA_964443285.1 uncultured Desulfobacteraceae bacterium
CGACAAGGAACCGATGATGCCCAGGGCGGTCAAAACGCCATAGACTTTCAGGACTCGCCGCGTGTGTGCCCGCATGCCACCGACCAAATCGTCGGGTTCGGTCTCTGTGGCAGACAGGCCTTTCGCCACCAGTCCCGGTTGCACTACAAGCGCCAGGGAGAGTATGACAATGCCCAGTCCGCCGTACCACTGCATCCAGGCGCGGGCAAAAAGGAACGTCGCCGGCGCCCCAACCAGCGTCGTTTTCGTGCTCAGCCCCGTGGTCGTCACGCCGGAGATGGCTTCAAAGAGAGCATCGGTAAAACTCAGTCCCGAACCCATCATCGGGTAGCTCATGGCGAGCGGCGTGAAAAGGAACATGAGGGCCACCAGCACCATGCCCTCATTGGCCTGCACACTGGAAGGAGCCCGCAGCCGGGCCGTCCCCAACCCCAAGCCTGCGAGCCCGCAAACCACAACGGCATATCTCAGGGTGATGGGCCTCTCGCCGAAGATCAGCGACATCACCAGAGGCACCAGCGTCAGCGCGGCGAGTACGAGGCACAGTTGACCGAAATACTTGAAGACCACACGAAACCGGACAGCGTACCTGAGTTCGGTTGCCTGTTTAGCCATAAACGCATTGCAGGTCCACTCAGCCAGGGAAGCAAGCGACCATTCCTCCAACCCCTTTTACGGCCAGCGTCACAATGCTTGAAAATCTCCCAAGTTACAACTTCCCAAATCGAACAAAACTTGAGCATGCCCTCCAAGGTCAGGGTTTCAGATTGGCCTGCCGGACGCTCAGCTTTGTATCGCAATAGATCCTTTCAGCGAGTGCTGGAGACGATACTTCAGCAAAAGAAGTCGTTTACACAAGCTTCAGCTGCGAGTAGAACGAGTCGGCTGAATTGCCTTACAAGAGTCAGGGGAATCAGTTTTTCGAGTCACCGATAAACGCATAGATCACCGCACCAAGGACAGCACCAACGATTGGTGCCGCCCAGAACAGCCACAGCCAGCGTTTCACTCCCCTGGCGCTTTCCATTTCCTTAGTCTATTTAGATACCCATCCATAAATGGCTATTTTCCCCGATATCGGCGTTATGCTCAAATTTCAACCCTCAAAATATCTCAATCTATTCCTGTAGTTAACATTTTCGCATTCCCCCGCTCAAAGTCCGGGATCTTCGACTTGATCTCGAACAAACTATCTCATTTATGGATGGGCGCTTTTTAGTTTCCCCTGTCTCTTTGATGTTCCCAGTTTCTTTCGTGAACTCTGCCTCTATCGTATTTCCAGTCTCTTTCGTCTCTCCTGCCTTTGAACCTGACTTCTCTTGGGTAATGATCTCTTGGAAGAGCTATCCAGCGTCTGTCCCTTAACCGGGAATAGTACCATCGGTCATTATGGTAATAATAGTGATACCCCCTGTAGACGTAGTATGGGTCTACCAACTCGACAGCTACTGGAAGGGGCGGTGCGATGGCTACACCGGCACCATAAGGCCCCACGCGGACAGCACATGACACGCACATAAACGCTGCCAAAATAAGGGCACTAAAACATTTCTTCATATCATCCTCCATTTTCGCATTCTTGATCATCTCAAAACTGCATTATCCTGCCTGGAGAATTGATTCTATTCTTACCAAAAAAAAAGAGACGGGATCATGGTGAATGTGCAAGTAACTTAAAGCAAACTTTGTGCTCTCCTATAGATCATCTCGTTCATCCCTGATAACGACTGTTTCCTGTCGTGAAATGAGCGAAACCGCCGTTTGAATTCAAATAACCCTTTATGATTCCAACTCCTTTTTCTTCCTGTCAAATGCCTCTTTGTCGATTTCATTTTTTGCATAACGCTTCTTCAAGATATCTAGCGGAAGCGGAAGTGTCCTGTTCTTCTCAGCCGTCATGTGGACGAGACCGATATCGATGACCTTCTCTCTGGTGGCGTAGCTGATCCCCTGATACGCGAATGCGATCATTCCGATCACGATGAGGATGATACCCCTCGCTAGAAATCCAACCGTCCATATCTCTCAAGGGAGAGCTATTCCTTCTCAGACCCGCCAACATCTCTCTTTTCCAACTCCAGGATCTTTTCCTTCAATTTACTGATCTCTTTGTTCATACGCCTTCCCTGAAGGGATTTCTTCGCCAGCTTTGGTAAGGCCAAAACCGCCACAATTGCTCCGCCAATGAGAGAGGAATAAAAGATCAAGGCCGTAATAGATAGCTGCAACTTCCAGGTAAAAAACTTGAAATCCAAAGGCACACTGT
>CAYUCJ010000511.1:0-2264 GCA_964443285.1 uncultured Desulfobacteraceae bacterium
TCCCAGACCGGCCCCCGCCCCTGTCACCACTGCCACCTGTTCGTCAAAACGGATGCCGCCGGACTTTTCGCGTCGCTCCAATGCTTCCCGGCTGAGCCATTCAACGATGCCCCCGTCAATGACCACGTCATGGTTCTCTCCATTGAGGGTCCTGAAAAAGGCCTTTCCCTCTCCCACCTTCCATATCTGCGTAATGATCGGTGTACCAGGATAGAGTGCCCTGGAAAACCTGACCCTGAACCTGGCCATACGCTCCGGTTCACCCGGGAAGAGGTGCTTGATGACGGCGCGGCATGCGTAGCCGTGGGTGCAGAGTCCATGCATGATAGGCCTTTCGAAACCGCTGGCCTTTGCGAATTCCGGGTCCGCGTGGAGTTGGAAGATGTCACCTGACAACCGGTACAGGAGGGGTTGGTCTGTCGAAGGAACGGCCTGTTCTTCGAAATCCGGGGCTCTTTCAGGGAATTCGACCCTTTCACTCGTGCCCGGTTCACCGCCGAACCCGCCATCCTTTCTGCAAAAAAGAGTAAAAAAATTCGTAAAGAGCTTCCGGCCGTTGGAATGGTAGGTATCAGCTTCGGCCTTTACCAGGGCACCTTTGTCCGGGCCTTTATCAAAGATATTTGTGATTCTTCCCTCGGTGGTCATTGTGCCCTCTGTGGGAATGGGATTGTGGAACAGGATATCCTGTTCACCGTGCAAAATACCCGACAGATCCGCATTGGAGGCCATGCCCACCTCGGCCAGGAATTCAAACACACTGGCGATGGAATAACTGGGGATGGCCTTGAGGTCCTGTTCGAAACAGTAGTCCAGATCATCGAACCCGGCTCCCACGCCCAGGGCGTAGAGAACGAGATCCTTCCAGTTGTATTCTTTTTTCACGGGGCCGATCTTTCTGCCCACTGCGTCAAGATTCAGGGCCATGCTGCATCCTCCTGTCTGTTTTGTTACGATTCTTCCATCAAGAAAGTTAAAACGGTCATCAATTCTGTGGTTTCACAAAAGCCGGTATCAGAATGAACTTCAAGGTTTCCTTGACCCGCTTTCTATACGCTTCCCGTTCCAACCCAAGCATGGGCTGGAAAAACGCCTCACCGGATATGAAATTGTGGATCGCGTTCATCATGGCCAGGACCTTCATTCGTGATGACACCGGAACGCGCATTTCGTCATCACAAAGGCCCATGGACTGTGCGATATCGGACACGTATTCCGGGACATGAATATCGAGGCTGGATTGGTATCTGGTTTTGCCGAAATAACGGAAGAGTACCAGGTTGGAGATCTCGGGATAGCGAAAGAGAAAATCGGTCATTTCATCGACGGCAATATCCATCCTCTCCGCCAGGGGAAGGCCGTGAATAGTCCTTTCCACCTTTACCAGTTTTCCTCTCAGGTCGTCGTGGATGTCCAGCACCACGGCCTCGTAGAGATCCGCCTTTTCTCCCCAGTGGTAATGGAGCGTCGAAATATCGATACCCACATCCCTTGCGATCATCCGGGTGGTGGTGCCATGAAACCCGTATTCCCCGAATCGACGCCTGGCGGCCTTGAGAATCCTGGCCTTCATGGATTCCGGATCTTTTCTCGCCTTTTCAAGGGGGCTTGCCATAGGGATTGCCACTTCTAGATTCCATCGTTTGATGGATTTTTACCGAAATCCGTCATTCTTGTCAAGATGAACTGTTCATGGAAGGAAAGCCCTCCTGCATTCGAGGTATGCGCGTAACTGTGGGAACCGTTGTTGGGTTAGTCACTTCTGGCCACTGCAAAGATGACATTCTGGAATTGTACCCTTATTCCCCCGCCTTCGCCCATAGTCAATGTTATCACCAGCGGCTGCTTATTAGAGTTGAAGTTAAGCCAACTTTCTTGGTAAGGTAGAAACGATCATTTCCAGCCAGTACCAAAATATCAGTGGAATTCTTGAATTTACCGGGGTTCAAGAATAATGCAAGCTATGGTTGACAGTTCAAAAGTTCAATTTCTCAAGCAAAATAAGGTCAAGTTTTGATGCGGGGAGGAGAACGCTATGGCAACGGCTCTGATAGAACAGATATCCGAAGGTATCGTAGAGACAATACATGAACCCCTTTTGGTGCTGGATTCAGATCTGAAGGTTATCTTAGCAAACCGAAGTTTCATTGATTCATTCAAGGTAACACGGGAAGAAACTTTAGGCAATTTTATCTATGACCTTGGCAACAAACAGTGGGATATCCCCAAGCTGCGGGAACTGCTGGAAACCATCCTTCCCGAAA
>CAYUCJ010000512.1:0-2257 GCA_964443285.1 uncultured Desulfobacteraceae bacterium
AAGGAGGAACAGTTTTGCCACGTTCGTTACGAAAAGGACCTTTTGTAGATGATCATCTCTTGAGCAAAGTTCAAAAAGCCAATGAGATACAAAGTCGTAAGATAATCAAGACCTGGTCGCGAAGGTCCACCGTCCTTCCCGAATTTGTGGGATTGACCTTTGCGGTTCACAATGGAAAAAAATTCTTTCCAGTATTTGTCACCGAAGATATGGTCGGGCACAAGCTCGGGGAATTTTCACCCACACGGACCTTTTATGGTCATGCCGGTGACAAGAAGAGCAAGCTGAGAGGCAAGAAATAGGATCCGGTTTTATTCGAATGATTTCAAGGGATGAGCGTTAAAAAATGGAAACAAGAGCTGTCGCAAGATTCGTGAGAGTTTCCCCGCGCAAGGTTCGGTTACTCATGGATCAGGTCAGGGGAAAAGGAGTTGAGGAGGCACTCAATTCGCTTGCCTTCGCTCCCCAGAAGGGAGCGCGTTTATTGAAGAAGCTGATTGATTCGGCCGTTGCCAATGCTGAACAGAATAGCAGCGCAGACATCGACACCCTTTATGTAAAACGACTGTATGCTGATGAAGGCCCAACGGCCAAGCGATTCAGGCCGCGGGCTTTGGGGCGTGCAACCAGGATAAGGAAAAGAACGAGTCATCTGACGGTCGTCCTTGAGGACAGGTAGGCTGTTCGGGCAGTGAACCGGGTGATTTCCGTCCGGTAGGTCAGATGGTGCTTAGTTAGTGGAGGTGGCAGTTGGGGCAAAAAGTTAATCCAATTGGTTTCAGGCTGGGCGTAAACAGAGACTGGGATTCCAGGTGGTTTGCATTGAAGGAATACAGTGGCTTTGTCCTTGAAGATTATCAAATCAGAAAGTTTCTGGGGAAAAGACTAAGCCAGGCCGGTGTTGCCAAGATTGAAATTGAGAGGGCCGCCGGAAAAGTGAGGATACGTATTCACACGGCTCGACCCGGTATCGTCATCGGCAAAAAAGGATCAGAAATAGAAGGCCTGAAAAGGGAACTGGAAAAGATCATCAAACGGGAAATTATTGTTGATATCCAGGAAGTCAGAAAGCCGGAAATCAATGCCCAGCTGGTGGCTGAAAACGTTGCCCTGCAACTGGTGCGGAGAGTCGCTTTTCGAAGGGCCATGAAAAAGGCGGTCGGTTCGGCCATGCGTTTTGGAGCACTGGGGGTCAAGATAGCCTGCGCCGGCAGGCTTGGGGGCGCGGAAATGGCCAGGAGAGAATGGTATCGTGAGGGGAGAGTTCCTCTGCATACGCTCAGGGCCGACATTGATTACGGGTTCGCCGAGGCATTCACGACTTACGGAGTCATTGGCGTGAAGGTCACCATTTTCAACGGCGAAATTCTGCCTGATAAGAACGAATAGGAAAGGTCGATGCTGAGTCCAAAAAAAGTCAAATATCGCAAGAAGCAGAAGGGACGCTCAAAGGGGAAGGCCTACAGGGGCAGCTCGCTCTCTTTCGGAGATTACGGCCTCCAGGCCCTGGAGTGTGGTTTTATGAGTTCACAACAGATTGAGGCCGCCAGGATCGCAGTGACCCGATATGTCAAGCGTGGCGGAAAAGTCTGGATCAGGGTCTTTCCTGATAAACCCTTTTCCAAAAAGCCTGCTGAAACGCGAATGGGAAAAGGCAAAGGCGCCCCTGAAGGGTGGATAGCCGTCGTGAAACCCGGCAGAATTCTTTACGAGCTGGAAGGGGTGGCAGAAGAAGTCGCCGCTGAAGCCTTCCGTCTGGCGGGCCACAAGTTGCCTTTTGCGACGAGATTTGTAAGTAGGGGAGCTTAGATTCATGAAGGGTATCGAACTTAGAGAATTGAGTGTGGAAGAACTGAAGGAAAAGGCAAGAGACCTGAGTCAGGAGTTATTCAATTTAAGGTTTCAGAAGGCGACCGGGCAGCTTGGCAACACGGCCATGGTTCCCAAAACAAGAAAAGACCTGGCCAGGGTCAAGACCGTACTCAGGGAACTGGAAATTTCCGGATCCTGAGCTTTCAAGGGGTGGCAATGACTGAGCGTGGTGTTCGAAAAAGACTGGTGGGAACTGTCGTAAGCGATGGCATGGATAAGACGGCCTTGGTGCTGGTGAATCGTTTGGCGCAACATCCTGTTTATAAGAAGTATGTTAGAAAAAGAAAAAAATACATGGCGCATGACCCACAGAACCTATGCAAGCTTGGTGACAAGGTGCAGATTATTGAAAGCCGTCCTATCAGCAAGAGGAAGCGGTGGCAGG
>CAYUCJ010000513.1:0-2242 GCA_964443285.1 uncultured Desulfobacteraceae bacterium
CCGCCGTTCCCAGCAGGATGTCGCCGATGGCCGGTTTGCAGCCCGAATAGCTGTGGCGGTGAAACAGTGCAAAAAGCAAGGCCAGGATCCCGCCGTGCCGATATTCTCCGCACAGAAAGACCCGATCCCACGGGATGAAGCAGTTATCGAAAATCAGGTATGAATCCGTGGCGCCCGGGGTAACACCGCGCCGATAGTGTTTGCGCCGGCGCAGGTTGTGGATGGTGACCACCTGCTTCAGTCCTTCCCAATCGCCGGGCACCGCAAAGGACACCGCGTAGTCCTTGTCCTCCTTGCGGAGAGCCCGGGTTGGAACGATCAGGATCTCATCGGCCACGGAGGCTTCGGAAATGTGCAATTTGCAGCCGGACACCACGATACCGTCGCTTTTTTCCTCCACCACGCGTACATAGGCATCGGGGTTGGGCTGATCCGCCGGTCTGAGCAGGCGGTCGCCCTTGGTGTCCGTCTGGCCGCAGCACCCCACCAGGTCCTCGTCCTGGAACCGGACCAGCCATTTCTTGAAGTTTTCATGATACTCGGTATCGCCGTTGTTCATTTTATCGGCTTCGTGGGAAACCGTGTAGACGGCGTTGGTGGCATCGATCCCCATGCAGCGCTGGATGCATCCACCCACCTTGCGGCACAGGAACCGGGTCATGTCCTGCTTTTTGTGAAGGTCATCCGTGTTTTGATGGACATGGGTGAACCGGTTGATGCTCCTGCCGGTGAGATGGGACCTGGCCGTCAACAATTCGGCATTTTCGGGCTTGGATGCCTCGTCATAGGTCGTACCGATGGTGTTGAGGCAATCCATCTGGACCTCATCCGCCCGGTCGATTTTTTCGCCGTTCAGGTAGACGTTACGGCGCATCTTCTTCAAGCCTTCGACATATTGCTCTTTGGTTCTCATGAGTCACCCTCCTTACAAGGTTTCCATTTACAAGTGCAATCCCTCCCGACGGGAGAAAAATCCCCACCTGTTCCTGGCCGGATCAGCGGCGAAGGCTCACCGTTCGGTGATCCTGAAAAAAGATTCGTCGAATTCGGGCCGCCCCTTGTACCGGCTCATGAAGAAGCCGGGGAGCTCATCCGCCTTTTCGAAAAGAACGGGATCCACCGGGATGCCGGCCCGATGCAGTGCATTGACGATTTCTTCGGGCTTGGGAGGGCAGCCCTTGACCGGGATCATCTCTTGAATGTCCGGGTGGTCCTTATTGGCCAGATACATGCATTTGCCCAGCAGCACGGTCTTTTTCCTGCCCGAAGCCGGCTTCATGATCTTGCCTGTCAGGATTTCCACATCGTCGTAGCGATCCCCCTTCCAGGCGGATCGAATGGCGGAAAGGACCAGGCCGTTGACGCCCGAACAGTAGGTGCACATGGAAAGGTCATATTTCCGGTAGTAAAGGCCTTTGATGCCCTGTTTGGCCATGGGCAGCGGCATCACCCCGTCTTCACCCTCGCTGTAACTAAAGTCATGCTCATGGAAAGCCGTTATATCCTCGATTTTTTCGCCTACAACCTGGATGCCGGAAAGATCGCAGGGACGGTTCCGGTTTTTGGCGGCGTGCACCAAATGCGGGACCTGGCGGGGCTCGTATCCCAGAATCCGCGCCCCGACAAAATCGGCAGCGAGGATATCGGCGGAAGCCACCAGCACATTGGAGCGATGCATCTTGCCGTCGGGGCCGGGGCCCCGCTCATTGGTGAAAATGCCGTCCAGGATCGCGAATATGGGCGGCATCCTGTCAGCCAGGCGTGCGATCATAAAATTGAGATCTTTTTCCGGGTCGGCACTGTGGCACTTTTTCCGTGAATGGATGTCGATGGTGCCCTTCAGATTCTTGATTCCAAGGCTGACAACGGATTGGTTATGGGCCTTCATGACCGGAATATCCACGATAAAATCGCTGTGCAGAATATCCTGGTTGAAGTTCAGCACCACCCCGTCGCCCAGGTCCACCTTCTCAAAGGGGCGGTCCATGACATTGAGATACCGCACACCGTAGCGCTTTTTCAGGACTCCGTATCCGAGGGTCTCAAAGGCATGACGGGGCGTTTCCTTGTCTCTGGAATTCCTTAGGACAATGCCTTCACCGATGACGATATCGTCGATGCCGCGCTCCTTGAGCAGGATCACCATGTCCTCGATAACACGTGACGTGGTGATGACGCCCCATTTCGGGAACGGAACCGCCTTGGTCCAGAACACGATGTTCGGCTTGATGAAGACCTTTGC
>CAYUCJ010000514.1:0-2221 GCA_964443285.1 uncultured Desulfobacteraceae bacterium
GAGGCGGATTCCACCGTATACAACGCCAACAAGAAGATCAGAGAAAAGTTCGGACAGCTCCTGCTTCCCGAGGGGAAACAACAGAAGTCCATCGAGGCGGCGGGCCCCGGCGACATCGTCGCCATAGCCAAGTTAAAGGAGACAACCACGGGAGACACCCTTTGCGTCGAGAATGATCCCGTCGTTTACCAGGCGGCGGAACCCATGCCCCCCGTCATTTCCTATGCCGTCACGGCCAAGGTCAAAGGAACTGAAGACAAGGTTTTTATTTCACTGGCCAAGCTTCTGGAGGAAGACCCGACCCTTACGCTCGGAAGGGACCAGGTGAGCGCGGAGATCATCCTTTCCGGCACGGGCCAGATTCACCTGGAAACCACCTGTGAAAAGCTCAACAGGAAATTCGGCGTGGAGGTTGAACTGAGTCCGGTCAAGGTGCCTTACAGGGAAACCATCAAGAAATCCGTTAACAAGGTGATTTACAGGCACAAGAAACAGACGGGCGGTCGTGGACAGTTTGCGGAAGTCCACTTCGATATCTCCCCCCTTGAAAAGGGCTCCGGTTTCGAATTCGAAGAGGCCCTCGTGGGGATGAATGTGCCCAGGAATTTCGTCCCGGCCGTTGAAAAGGGCCTCAACGAGGCCATTCAATCCGGGACGCTGGCCGGATATCCCATTGTGGACTTGAAGGTTCGTTTCTTTGACGGCAAGTCCCATGATGTGGATTCCTCGGAAATGGCCTTCAAGATCGCCGCCAGCATGTGCCTGAAGAAGGCTATCCAGGAGGCGAACCCCATCCTTCTCGAACCCATCATGAAGATGAAAATCATCGTCCCGGAGGAGGTCATGGGCGACGTGATGGGAGATCTGAACGGGCGTCGTGGAAGGGTCCTCGGGATGGACAGCCAGGGCAAATACCAGGTTATCATTGCCCAGGCTCCCATGGCCGAGGTCCTCAAGTACGCCCTGGATCTCAACGCCATGACCGGTGGCCGGGGCACCTTCAGCATGGAAAAGTCCCACTACGAGGAGGTACCGGCCCAGCTGGCTGATAAGGTCATCGCGGCCATCAATGAAAAGACTATCTGATATCGAATATGGAACAAGCAGAACATACCATCAGCGCAGGGGTCCTGACCGTCAGCGACAAGGGCTCGGAGGGCCTCCGCGTGGATGAAAGCGGCCGGTTGCTTGTGCAACTGCTGAAAAAGAAGGGATACAGCGTCTCGAGGCACTCCATCGTCCCGGATGAAGCGGAAGAGATCGCTCGCAAGCTGAGGAACTGGGTGGACGATGAACATCTCGCGCTCATCGTCACTTCGGGCGGCACCGGTCTCACGCCCCGTGATGTCACCCCCCAGGCCACCTTGAGCGTGATCAATTATGAAGTCCCCGGGATGGCCGAAGCCATGCGGGCGGCCAGCCTGAAAAAAACCCCGCACGCCATGCTCTCCCGGGCCGTTGTCGGCGTCAGAAAACGTTCTCTCATCATTAATCTCCCCGGAAGCCCCCGCGGCGCTTCAGAGAATTTTGAAGTCGTTCTTCCCGCCCTCGACCACGCCCTCGCCAAACTGGCGGGCGATCCGTCCGACTGCGCCCGGTAAGGGACCCTATTCCACCGCCTCCCGGGTGAAAAGTTCCACCATCTCCTTTTCATTCAACCCCAGTTCTCCCAGCACCTCCCTGGTGTGGGTGCCCCTGGGAGCCCCCGGCTCCATGACCCTGCCCGGGGTTCGTGAGAGCCTGGGGGCAGGGGCCGGCTGGGACAGTCCCCCCAGCGTGACCAGAAGTCCCCTTTCCCTGTTGTGGGGATGATTCCGGACGTCATCCAGTTCGAGGATGGGCGCAACACAGGCATCCGTGCCCTCGAAGACGGCCATCCACTCATCACGCGTCCTGGTCCTGAACACCTCTGCTATATGATCCTTCATTTCCGGCCATTTTGCCATGTCGTATTGATGGGGTAGCGAATCAGGATCCACACCGAGGCCTTTCAGCAACTCGGCGTAAAAACGACCCTCGATCGCCCCCACTGCCAGGAACCTGCCGTCGGCCGTCTCGTAGGTCTCGTAGAAGGGGGCCCCGTTGTCCAGGAGGTTCGTTCCGATGTTGGGTGTCATGAGCCGATTTCCAAGCAGGCCGTGGAACATGGTGATGAGACTGGACGCACCATCCACCATGGCCGCGTCAATCACCTGCCCCATCCCGGAGCGTTCCCTTTCAA
>CAYUCJ010000515.1:0-2216 GCA_964443285.1 uncultured Desulfobacteraceae bacterium
CAAAAAGGTATTGCTGTTGTCAATACTAATATGAATTGTCAATTTCATGGGTACCTTCGTGTTTCTTCGTGCCCTTCGTGGTGAACAATCCCCCGCCTAGCTTTTGTGCCTCTCCCCTCAAGTCCGTCGACGACGGTCGGTCCTCGCTTCCTAACGCAGCCGAAGGCTTCCTTCCCAGCTTTTATCCTTTATCCTTTCACCTTTGGCCTTTTCCCTTTCCCAAACGCATCCCTATCCCGAAAACTCTTGAAAAATAGGCCACCCCTTTTCCATTGCTCTTAACTCCTTCTAAACCAAAAGCATGATAGAGCAATGAGGTGGACATGGTTGCTTCCTCCTTTGTTTGGGATACTCAGGAAGATAGCAACCTACTCACCTCTTATCAATTAACCGTACTCATTAACCGGATGAACCTCCTTTCCACCCTCATTTGTGTTGACAACACAACTTTATAGTAGTATATATTTTTATATATTGGCGTATGATATTTTATCGAAATGCTTCTGACAAGTGTCCCATTGAAGAGTTTGTTGAGAATCTACCGTCTGAGGATGCTAAAGAAGTTGTTGCAACAATAGCAGCTTTAAGAGAACTGGGAAATAAAGCTCGTCTACCACTGGCTGATTATCTGGAGGATGGAATCTATGAGTTGAGAGCAAGGCGCTTTAAGAAGCAATTCAGGATCTTGTATACTTTTGCGGGAAGGCAAACCATCCTTCTTCTCACAGGATTCGTAAAAAAGACCAAATCTGTGCCTGCCCAGACGATAAAGAAGGCAAAGGCATTGAGAGAAGATTATTTTAAGCGTGTAAAAGGAGGCAAAAATGGATGATCTTGACCGTTTTATAACCAAAAAAGAACGCGAGAAACCTGGCTTTAAATCAGCCGTACAAAAACGTAAGGGTGAACTGCTTATCGCTGCCAGGTTACGTGAAACCAGGGAAAATCTGAAACTGACCCAACGTGAGGTCGCCGATAAATGGGCTCTCAGCCAGCAAAGTATTTCTAAGATCGAAAATGCAAAAGATGATCACATTTCGCTACACACTCTAAATGAGTATGCACGAGTATTGGGCTATGAACTTCAATTTATATTAAAATACACTAACAATTAGTAACGCTGTGAAAACGTACAATCGGTAAGTATTATTCGCCCTTCCGCTTTCCTCTGATCATGATGTGATGCAGTTTGCCTTTGCCTGCTCAATGGTTTTCCCCTGGCTAACAACACCGAGTTCAAGGCAATGTGCAACATACCAAGTTGCTTCTTTACTAATGACAGCGGTAAACTTTATTGACATTATAGACCCTCCACTTGCATCTTTTATGCTCAAATAGTCTTGATGCCCTCATGGAGCCCCACGGGTAAACCCGTGGTCCCCTAAAAGTACCCGTCTTCGCCTTCGGCTACGCCGCGGTTATCTGCATCTGCTGGACAGAATCTGGGAGCGGCACAAGCTGAAAACGAAGCTTGGTGCGCACTTGGTGCGTTATGCCGACGACTTTGTCGTTCTCTGCAGGCAGGGAATAGACCGCCCCATGGAGGTCATCCGGCTGATGCTGGACCGCCTGGGGCTGGTGTTGAATGCAGGGAAGACCCATGTTGTAGATGCAAAGCAGGGGAGCTTTAATCCGGTGTAGAAATCCACGCCCTGTGGGCGTGGTCATGTGGGATTGGCTATGCCGGTCCCGAATGGGCTAGGCTGAAAGTCCAGCGACCGTGGTTCTCTGTCACAATTTTCTTTGAGAACATCCAGTGGAAAGAGCAGAGCATGGATTGAAGCAAAACTCACACGTAGAGAATTTGGACGTCGAACCATGCCTACTCGAGTCTTCTCAGCCTTTGCGAAACCCAGAGATGGTCTGGAGCCGCAAATCTTGGGTATAGCACGGCGGAAGAGCCCCCCTATGGGGGGTTAAATCAAAGCCACGTCCTTTGGGCGTGGATTTTTACTTTTCTTGGTTTTGAGATTCGCATAGCCCGGAGCTGGCGGACCGGTGGCCACTATGCCAACGTGCAGCCCAGCAGGAAATCCCTGAGAACGATCAAAAGCCGTCTTACCAGCATGACCGGCAGAGAGTTGACCTGCGTGCCACTGGAGGATGTGGTCGGGAATGTTAACAAGACTCTCCGAGGTTGGATTGCGTATTTTCATTATCGCAACTGCAGCAAGGTGATGACCAAGGTCAAGACTCATGCAGAGCAGAGGTTTCGT
>CAYUCJ010000516.1:0-2214 GCA_964443285.1 uncultured Desulfobacteraceae bacterium
ATTTAGATGCCACGCTGACGTAATTTCTCCTCCCAGAATTTCTTTTCTTTTTCACGCCAGTCAGGCCCGTTAAATCTCTTGTCATAAAAACTGCCGAGCCTTTCAAACATTCTCTCCCAGGTGCTTTTTTTCTTGTGGACAGCATCCAAGACATCAGCAATAAATTCCCGGATACTCTCTATCTCATCCTTGGGAGCATAGTAAGCGGCACCTTCTTCGGCAGAACGCTTCAGATCATCACGAGAGAGAGCATGGGCCGTAAGCATTAATGCAGGGACCTTTTTTTCTTTGGCTATTTCCAAAAGCTCATATCCTCTAACTCCCATTATATCCAATACAGCTATGTCATAACGATTTTCATTCAACATCTGCTGCGCCTCCTCAAAGGACGAGGCAGTGTCTGTCTTGCATATATCGAGAAGATCCACCAATGTTTCCAGGATGTCTTTTTCATCATCAACTATGAGCACCCTTTTCCCTTCGATGATTTTTTTAGTATTCATATATCTTCCTCCATTTATATTGCCTTGAAATACCCTAATTTATTGAAATTATACACTCTCCCTAAAGTGTCAACCACGCTTCGAGAAAATTAGGATGTGATCTTGCCGTGGACAACCTTGCGCAGTTCGAGCTTGTTGATCTTTCCGACGCTCGTCTTAGGAAGCTGCTCCAAAATCTCAACGCGGTCCGGCACTCCGTATTTGGGAATCCTGCCCGATGCGACGAATCCCGTGAGGAAATTCCGGATCTCTTCACCCGTTACTTTATCCTTGAACTCCGCCTTGAGCACCACAAACATCACAGGCCTTTCGCCCCATTTCGGGTCCGGAACGCCGATTGCTGCCGCTTCCGAAACCGCCTCATGAAAGCTCGCAATATTTTCCAGTTCCAGCGAGGAGATCCACTCCCCGCCCGTTTTGATCACGTCTTTGATGCGATCCGTGATCTGGATGTACCCCTCGGGGTCGATGTAAGCAACGTCTCCGGTGTGGAGCCATCCGTCGATCCACAGCTCTTTTGTCCTCTCAGGGTCCTTAAAATAGCCTTGAGCGAGCCACGGAGCACGCAAGACCAGCTCTCCGGTAGATGCCCCATCGTGAGGGAGATCCCTCCCTAACGGATCGACTACTTTTGCCTTCACCAGCGGTCCGGGCAGTCCGGTAGTGATCAGCTTGCCGAGCCTCTCTTCTTCGCCCCAGCCCAACATGTAGGGTTTGAGAACACCGGTTGAAATGTAGGGACAGGTCTCGGACATGCCGTACCCGGCATATATTCCGATGCCCCGATCCATGGCCGCTCTTGCCAGACCTTCAGTGAGGCGTGCGCCGCCTATTACGAGCTTCCAATTGGACAAATCGAAGTGCTCGGCTTCCGGGTGGCTGATGATCATGTGAAGAATCGTCGGAACACAATGGGAAAAAGTGACTTTTTCCGCCTCAATCAGTCTCAGAATCATCTCGGGTTCGTACTTCCCGGGGTAGACCTGTTTGACCCCCATGATCGTGGCATTGTACGGCACTCCCCACGCATGGACATGAAACATCGGCGTGAGCGGCATGTAGACGTCTGCGGAACGGAACCTCCCGACCGATTCGTACACACCCTGCAGGGTGCTCACCAACGTGTGGAGGACCAGCTGTCTGTGGGAGAAATACACCCCTTTTGGGAGGCCTGTCGTTCCGGTGGTATAAAACGTCGTAGCCTTGGTGTCTTCGTCAAGATCATCGGGAAAATCATAGCGGTCCGGGACTTCCTGGAGCATCTTCTCATACTCATGATCCATCTTCAGGGCCGTTTGAGGTTGAACCCCGCCATCTGTCAGCAGAACGATTTTCTTCACTGTTCCCAGTTTGTCCATGACGGATTCAAGGACCGGCAGGAACTCCGAATGGATCAAAATCACCTTGTCTTCGGCATGGTTGGTTGTGTAGACGATCTGCTCCGGTGAAAGCCGCCAGTTCTGGGTATGGAGAACCGCTCCCATCATGGGCACTGCAAAATAACACTCCAGGTAGCGATGGCTGTCATAATCGACCACACAGACGGTGTCGCCCTTTTCCACGCCGAGTTCCGTCAGGGCGTTTGCCAGTCTTTGGACACGCTCCCGCATCTCTCGGTAGGTCAGGCGGACCTTGTCCCGGTAGACAATCTCCTGGTCGAGATCCAGGTGCACCGTGCTATCAAACAAGTGTTTGATGAGCAACTGATAAC
>CAYUCJ010000517.1:0-2191 GCA_964443285.1 uncultured Desulfobacteraceae bacterium
AAAGGCAAGAAACCACAACAACGGCGGATGGGAAAGGACGTGAATCACGGTGTGTCCCCAGAAAATCGGGGCATCGGCCTGACTTGTTTATCGGAACATACACGGTCTTACCCATTTTTGGATTTGCGGTCATGCTTCGAAAGATGAAATTAACTTCCAGGTGTTCATCCCGGTATCAAGGGATGCTCCTGAAGAGAAAGAGGTGAAAAGAATGACCCCTCGAAATGTTATGCGAAATGGCGACGTTAAGGAGTTCAGGCTATTGGGAACCGTTTTTCTTGTTCTCGCCCTCGCCATTTCACTTCTCTCCTGCGAAAGGAAGGAAGAGATGGAGGTCAAACCCGAAGTGGTTAGGCCTGTCAAGATGATCACCGTCACATCGAGCACCGAAGCGCTGCAGCGCAAGTTTCCGGGCATGGTGCGGGCGGCAAAAAGGGCTGATCTTGCATTCCAGGTGGAGGGAACCCTCAAGGAACTTCCTGTGGATGAGGGACAGGAGGTCGAGGAGGGCAAGCTCATCGCCCAACTGGACCAGAGAGATCTCGAGAACAACCTCCGCAATGCCCAGGGCCAACTCGCAAAAGTTAAAGCCGCGTTGCAGAGTGCGCAGAGCGAATACGACCGCATCCTGAGGATTCAAAAGCAGGATCCCGGTGCGGCGAGTGAAAGCATGGTGGTGAAGCGGCGTGAAGCGGTGGACCGGGCCAAGGCGGAGATAAAATCCGCTCAGGCGGCCGTGGATACGGCCAAGGACAAACTGGGCTACACGACCCTCCGTGCCCCCTTCGCCGGCGTCATTTCCAAGAGGTATGTGGATAATTTTCAGGAGGTCCGGGCCAAGCAAGCCATCGTGAGCCTGGATGACATATCTTCCCTTGAAATCCTTGTCGACCTTCCGGAAATCGTGGTCGCTTCCATCAAAGAGTCCGACAAAAAGACCGGCGCGGAGGCTCCCGCTCATGCAGAGTTTGTCGCAGCCCCCGGAAAGGAGTACCCCCTGAGGATCAAAGAATTCGCCACCCGGGCTGATCCGAAGACCCAGACCTACCAGGTCGTTTTACAAATGGAAAGGCCCAAGGACGTGCTCATCCTGCCCGGCATGACCGCCACGGTGGTGGGTCAACCACCCACGGGCGCTGATCGTGAAGGGTTTTTCGTCATCCCGGCCATTGCGGTGTTTGCAGATGATCAAGGCAACCCGAACGTCTGGGTGGTGGACAAGGAAAAGATGACGGTAGAGCGCCGCAAGGTCACCACAGGAGACCTGACCGGCGAAGCGAGCATCCAGATCACCGGGGGCTTGGAATCAGGCGAGATGATTGCGGTGAGCGGTGTGAGCCAACTCAGAGAAGGGATGAAAGTAAAGCCTTTTGACGGCACGTTTTGACGGCCCGGGAGAATGACGATGAATATTGCGGAGTGGAGTATCCAAAGAAGTGTGATCACCTGGGTGATGACGATCCTTCTCCTGGTCGTTGGATGGATTTCTTTCAACAACCTGAGCCGTCTGGAGGATCCTGAGTTCACGATCAAGGACGCCCTCATCATCACCCCCTACCCTGGGGCCTCGGCCGCGGAAGTGGAAGAGGAAGTGACGAACGTGATCGAGAAAGCCTGCCAGGAGATGGGGCAGCTCGACAGGGTGGAGTCACGAACTTCGAGGGATCTGTCCATTGTCCAGGTGACCATGAAGGACAAGTATGACAAGGCTTCCCTGCCCCAGGTTTGGGATGAGCTGCGGCGAAAGGTGAACGACTACCAGAGACAGCTTCCCCCCGGCGCGGGCCCGTCCGTCGTGAACGATGATTTCGGGGACGTGTACGGGATTTTCCTTGCCATTACCGGAGAAGGATATACCTACAAGGAGGTGTACGAATACGCCAAGTTCCTTCAGCGTGAGTTGCTCAAGGCTCAGGACGTGAAACGGATCGTGTTCTATGGTAACCAGCCCGAGGTTATCTACATAGAGATGCGCCGCGAGAAGATGGCCCAGTTCGGCGTTGCGCCTGCGGAGATTTATACGGCCCTTCGGGCCAAGAACATCCCGGCAAGCGCCGGATTCCTCCCCCTGGGGAAGGAATACATCCCCATCAGTCCCACGGGTGAATTCAAATCGGAACAGGAAATCGGGGACCTGCTCATCAAGGGCCGGGGCCCGGATTCAAAGAGCACGATCTACCTCAGGGACGTG
>CAYUCJ010000518.1:0-2173 GCA_964443285.1 uncultured Desulfobacteraceae bacterium
ACTGAGGAAGAGGTCGTTTGCCTGGCTCAAGGAAGCCACGGCTTCGTTAGAAGTCATCATTGTTGAAAAACCCAAGGATTAATGAGATAGTAACCCTTCCGGCTCGGACAGCCGGTTGAAATAAATTTTGAAACCGGCTGAGGAGGATTTGATGACTATTACCCACGGGTTCCGTCTGCTAAAGGAACAAGAGATTCAGGAATACAAGATCAAGGGCAGGCTTTATGCCCACGCCAAAACGGGGGCGGAACTCCTTTCCCTGTCCAATGACGATGAAAACAAGGTCTTCGGCATCACGTTTCGCACCCCCCCGACCGACTCAACCGGTGTGGCTCATATCCTGGAGCACTCGGTCCTCTGCGGATCCAGGAAGTACCCGGTAAGGGAGCCCTTTGTGGAGCTTCTGAAAGGGTCTTTGCAGACCTTTCTGAACGCCTTTACCTATCCCGACAGGACCTGCTACCCCGTGGCCAGTCAAAATCTCCAGGACTTTTACAACCTGATCGATGTCTATCTGGACGCCGTCTTTTACCCGCGTATCACCCTTTCTATTTTTCAGCAGGAAGGGTGGCATTACGAACTGAACGAACCCGAAGACCCCCTGACTTACAAGGGGGTCGTTTTCAATGAGATGAAAGGGGCCTATTCCTCACCGGACCAGGTACTCTCCGAATACGTCCTGGAATCCCTCTTCCCCGACAACCCCTATGGTTTCGATTCGGGGGGCGACCCCAAGGTCATCCCCACACTCACCTTCGAGCAGTTCAAGGCCTTTCATGAGCAGTACTATCACCCATCCAATGCCCGGGTCTATTTCTACGGCGATGACGACCCGGAGGAGAGGCTCAGGATCATGGACGGCTGGTTGCGTGAATTCGAACCCAGGGAGATGCTTTCGGAGGTCCCTCTCCAACCGGTGTTTCAGCGGCCCAAGCGCCTGACCCGTCGTTTCATGTCCCCCGAAGGGGAAGAGGGAAAATCCCGCGGCATGGCCACCGTCAACTGGGTCCTGGGAGAAACCGATGAAGTGGATCGGAATTATGCTCTTCGCATCCTGGGCTACATCCTCCTGGGGATGCCCGGATCGCCCTTGAGAAAGGCCCTGATCGATTCAGGTCTGGGCGAAGACCTGGCGGGCGAGGGGCTGGGGAATGAACTGCTCCAGACCTATTTGTCAACGGGCCTCAAGGGGACCGGCGAGGGGGACGGTGAAAAAGTGGAAAAGCTCATTCTGGAGACCCTTGAACGCCTTGTGAAAGAAGGCATCGATCCCCGGACGGTTGGAGCGGCCCTGAACACCGTGGAATTCGCCCTGCGCGAAAACAACACGGGCCAGTTCCCCAGGGGACTCTCTCTGATGCTCAGGGCCCTGACGTCGTGGCTTTACGGGTCGGATCCTTTCGCCATTTTGAGCTTTGAACGTCCTCTGGAAAACATCCGTTCCCAAATGAAAAACAACCCGCATTTTTTTGAATCCCAGATCAGGGAACTTTTACTGGAAAATCCGCACCGAATGACCCTTATTCTGGAACCGGATCCTGATCTGCACCAGAAGGATATGGCCCGGGAAAAAGAGGCTCTGGATAAGGTCCGCTCGGACATGGGCCCTGAAGAGATTCAAAACACCGTTGAAAACACCCGGGAACTAAAGCGGTCGCAAAGCGCCCCCGACCCCCCGGAGGCCCTGGCGACCATTCCGCGCCTGAAGCTTGAAGAGATTGAAAGGGAAAATAAGATCATACCCATTGAAACCTCGACCTGTGCCGGCGTCAAACACCTCTTTCATGACATCTACACCAATGGGGTCCTCTACTTTGATCTGGGCATGGACCTTCACGGACTGCCGGAAAAGTACCTTCCTTACGTGTCGTTGTTCGGCCGTGCCTTCCTGGAGATGGGGACGGAAAAGGAAGACTTTGTAAGCCTGACCCAGCGCATCGGGGAGAAGACCGGCGGCTTGACCTCCGGGCACTTTTCGTCGGAGCACAGGGATCGGGAGACCGCCGTAACCTGGCTTTTCCTGAGGGGCAAGGCTCTGGTGGCCCAGGCGGGTGATCTGATGGATATCCTTAAAGATGTCCTCCTCACGGTGCGGTTGGATAACCGGGAGCGCTTCAAGCAGATGCTCCTGGAAGAAAAGGCCGGTCTGGAGCAGGGGATCGTCCCGGGCGGC
>CAYUCJ010000519.1:0-2169 GCA_964443285.1 uncultured Desulfobacteraceae bacterium
CTTGTTCACTCAAGCTCAACGGGGTGTTTCACTTTTTTTGATGGTGGATCAGGGCGGAGATTCACTTATCCGAAAACCCTTTTGCTTGACCGGGAAATGGTATTCTGCTATTTTCCAGGCCGAACAACCAGATCAGTCCGCAAAAGGAGGGAGCAGATGAAAATCCTGGTTACCGGGGGCGCGGGTTTTATCGGATCGAATGTCGTTGACGGATATATCCAGGAGGGACACGAGGTACTCGTCGTGGACAATCTCTCGACCGGCAAACGGTCCAACGTGAATCCGGATGCCGAATTCCATGAACTGGATATTCGTTCCCAGGAAATGGGAGCGTTCCTGGAGTGCGAACGGCCCGCAATAATCAACCACCATGCGGCCCAAATCAGTGTCCCTGCTTCGGTCTCCGATCCGGTTTTGGATGCCGATATTAACATAAAGGGGCTGCTGAATCTTCTTCAGGGTAGTATAAAGGCCGGGGTGGAAAAAGTGATCTTTATCTCTTCGGGGGGGGCCATATATGGGGAGGCGGAAGAATATCCCACCACGGAAAACTATCCGCCGAAACCCCTCTCGCCATACGCCGTATCCAAGTATGCCTCAGAGCATTACCTGTCCTACTACGGCCATGAACATGGGCTCCAGTACACCACACTTCGCTACGCCAATGTTTATGGCCCGCGGCAGATCCCTCACGGAGAGGCAGGGGTCGTGGCTATTTTCATGGACAATGTCATGAATGGCAGGAGATCTGTCCTCAACCATTTTCCCGACCATCCCGAGGGTATGGTGAGGGATTACTGCTTCGTGGGTGATGTGGTCAAGGCCAACATCCTTGCGCTTACGAAGGGGACCGGGGAATTTGTGAACATAGGGACGGGCCGGGAAACGAGGACCCTGAAACTCTACGAGACCATTCTGGAATCTTACGCAAAAATCCGTGGAAAGGCATCCCCGTATTCCAGTGCTCCCGAGAGAAAGCTGGCCCGTTCCGGCGACCTCACCCGTAGCTGCCTCGTCGCTCAGAAGGCCCGCAGGATACTGGGCTGGAACCCCGATACGAGCCTGGAAGACGGTATACTGAAGACCTGGAAATGGCGAATGAATCTGCAATCCTGATTTCCTCCGGTTTTTTTCTACCTGATACTTGACATTTGACAGGCTGATATTAACTTCTTGAAGTTACGGATTGGAAGTCTTGCCGAGAAACGCACGGTTTGGTTCCGATAAGCCTTTCAGCTTATGGGGTGTTTATATTTAAAACTTAGGAGGAATTGGAAAGATGAAAGTTAGACCATTGCATGACCGCGTCATCGTGAAGAGAGTGGAAGAAGAGTCCAAAACAAAAGGTGGAATTATCATCCCCGATACGGCCAAGGAGAAACCGGTAGAGGGAGAGATCGTGGCCGTCGGCAAGGGAAAAATCCTTGAAAACGGGAAAGTGCAGCCCCTGGAGGTCAAGGCAGGTGACCGTGTCCTTTTTGGTAAGTATGCGGGCACTGACGTCAAGATTGACGGGGAAGAGCGCCTCATTATGAGAGAAGACGATATTATTGCCATCGTAGGCTAGGCATTAGACAGAAAGTCAACGATTTAAACAATTCATTTGAAGGAGGAAAGCAGGTATGGCAAAGGAAATCAAATACGATGCAAAGGCCAGGGAGTCCTTACTTAGAGGAATCGACACCCTTGCCAATGCTGTCAAGGTCACTCTGGGACCAAAGGGCAGAAATGTTATCCTGGACAAATCTTTCGGTTCCCCGAACATTACCAAAGACGGTGTCACGGTAGCGAAAGAGATCGAACTGGAAGACAAGTTTGAGAATATGGGCGCCCAGATGGTGAAAGAAGTGGCATCCAAGACCTCGGATGTGGCAGGTGATGGCACCACCACGGCCACGGTACTGGCCCAGTCCATCTATCGGGAAGGTTCCAAACTGGTTGCCGCCGGCGTCAATCCCATGGCCATTAAGCGAGGGATTGAAAAGGCGGTTGAGGTTGCCGTCAACGAACTGAAAAAACTTTCCAAGCCCACAAAAGACCAGGATGAGATTGCCCAGGTGGGAACCATCTCTGCGAATAACGATGCGACCATCGGCAACATCATTGCCGAGGCAATGAACAAGGTGGGAAAAGAAGGCGTTATCACGGTGGAAGAGGCAAAGAGCATGG
>CAYUCJ010000520.1:0-2164 GCA_964443285.1 uncultured Desulfobacteraceae bacterium
CATCGTCTGTAAGAAGAGTCATCTGTTCTATCGCAATCTTATTGAGCCGTTCCAGGCGTTGAGTCTGAGACATACCTTCCGCGATAAACAAGGCATTGAGATTTTCAAGATTTGAAAGACAGACGAGCTGGGTAACATCGGCGTAGTCGCGAATATTTCCATTTTTATCCGGGTTCGTTTCCCGCCATTGGGCTGCGGTCATACCGAACAGGGCAAGGTTAAGTACATCAGCTTCCGAGGCATAGACCAGCGAAGTCTGGTTTTTGCTAAGCGCGGGAGGAATCAGGTGACGTTTCACGGCGTCAGTATGAATCCTGTAATTGATCTTGGCTAAATTCCGTCGAATATCCCATCCAAGGGTTTTACGTTCCTCTTCCTTCAGCCTCTGAAATTCTTTGATGAGATAAAGCTTGAACTCCATGGAGATCCATGAGGCAAATTCGAAGGCAATGTCCTTGTGTGCGTAGGTGCCGCCATATCGGCCGGTTTTGGAGATAATTCCAATGGCTCCAGTCCTTTCTATCCACTGTTTTGGGGTAAGTGTGAAGCTGTTTAATCCGGCTTGAATTCTAAACCCGTCGAATTCGACGGGATTAAACCCGGGGTTGTTCAAATGCTCCCATATTCCCAGAAATTCCAAAGTATTGCGGTTGCGTAGCCAGTTGCGGATCAGATCATCCGTTCGATCCTTATTCTTGTACCGAGCTATATCTGTAAGCGAGATGTAATCTTCGTCTTTAACGCTGTAGAGCTTGATTTCCTTATCCAGGACGTTGATTTTAGACATACCTTATTCTCCGCATCTGAAAATTCTGTGTGTTTATACTGCATTCCCTCCCGCGATCATGCCGTGCGGTCATGAATAGGATGCGCAACGGCATATTTTGTACATGGCAACAACCTCAATGGTCCTTCTTTTTTGAAGCTTCCAGCTCTTTTATTATCTTATCAAAATCGCTTTCGAAAAGGCGATCCTGGACAATGCGATATTTTTGGAACTCGCTTTCTGCATGGGCCTTTGCGATTTCAGCCGTGACCTTGCCGGCATCATGTAAGATTTCGCGGTCAGTGGCTTCTATAAAGCGATTCAGGCGGGTTTCCCAATCTTCCATCGTCATGGGTATTTTACGTATCGCCATGTCTTCGGCAACGTCAAGATAAGCGTTTACAACACGACCTAAAGCCTCCAACTCTTCTTTTGTCAGGTAATTCTTTGCTATAGAAACATCGGCCTTTAGAATTTTGCCGTCTGGTCCCTTTTCCCAGGTAGTCAATCCCATGTTGGCCTTTTCACTGTCGGATCTTTCCAGGATCAGTTCGGCTGCCGTGTGGCCATGCACGGCAAAATGTAGCTTATTCTGAACCTTTGCAAAAAAGTTCCGAGTAGTTGGAGCATCTGGGTTGTAATCAACGCTTGTAGCGTAGATATCTGTGATTTTCTGATAAAAACGTCGTTCACTAAGGCGAATCTCCCTTATTTCATCCAGCAGACGTTCAAAGTAATCTTCACCTAGGAATGCCCCGTTCTCCAGACGTTTTCTGTCCAGGACAAATCCTTTGATGGCAAATTCACGCAGTACGCGGGTTGCCCATTGGCGGAACTGCGTGGCTCTGATTGAATTAACTCGGTAACCTACGGAAATTATGGCGTCGAGGTTATAAAAAGCGACTTGGCGCTCTACATCGCGTTTACCTTCTTTTTGAACTATCCGGAAATTCCGGATAGTTGCCTCCGGTGTTAATTCTTGTTGGGCATAAATATTCTTGAGATGTTCATTCACAGTACGGACATCGACATCGAACAATGTTGCCATCAGCTTTTGAGAAAGCCAGATTGTTTCGTCTTCATAGCGAGCTTCTATACTCTGCTCACTTGCTTGTCCGGTAAAAATGAGAAACTCGGCTGTCGAATTTCGTATCATTTTTGATTTGTTTTTTTCCTGTTCTGTCATCTAATAGAACACCTCAAAATTTCCCTCCCGCAATCATGCCGTGCGGTCATGAATAGGATGCGCAACGGCATACGATGGCAATAGTTTACTCCTATTTATTTTCTTTCAAAAGGGGAAGAATAAAAAATCAATTTTGAATTGTTTCCTGGCGTGATTGGGAGATTAGGAGATTCCGGGATTAGGATGTAGCGGCCTGTTGTCAACAGGCCGGG
>CAYUCJ010000521.1:0-2155 GCA_964443285.1 uncultured Desulfobacteraceae bacterium
AGTTCGTGGCTCCACTGGTCCTCTACCTCTGCTCGGAGCAGTGTGAGGAATCCGGAGCCATATACAACGCGGGTCCGGGCTATTATAACCGCGCGGCTGTTCTCACAGGCCCGGGAACGGTCGTGGGGAACGGAAAGGAACCCCCCTCCCCGGATAGCGTGGCAAAGGTGATGGAGCAGATCAAATCCATGAAAGGCGCAGAAGAATATCTGAATGCCACCGCGGCATTTAGTCCCATGCTGGATGCCTTCAGTCCGAAGAAAAAGGAAACCGTTCCGGAATCTGATTCGGCCCTTTCGGTGAAGGCCATCTTTGACGGGTTGCCGGGCGCTTTTCAGGCCGACAAGGCGGCAGGCGTTGACGTGGTTTTTCAGTTCAGTATTTCAGGCCCCAAAGGGGGTGCATGGTTTACGACCATCAAGGAGGGAACATGCCGGGTAAACGAAGGATCCAGCGAAAGCCCGACCACAACCATTGAAATGGGTGACGATGATTTTGTGAAGATGATCTCAGGGGAACTGAATGCCATGTCCGCTTACACGGGCGGGAAGCTCCGGATCAAGGGGGACCTCATGAAATCGCAGCTCATCGAAAAAGTGTTTGTTTTTTCGGGAGGGACGAGATGATCGGAATCACATCTTACGGAGCTTATATCCCAAGGTTGAGGCTCAACCGCATGAGCATCTTCCAGGAGATGGGCTGGTTTGCCCCGGCCATTGTCATGGTTGCCCAGGGGGAGCGGTCTTTCTGCAACTGGGACGAAGATGCCCTGACTATGGCGGTTGAGGCCTCCCGGGATTGTCTGAGGGGCGTGGAAAAAGAAAAGATCGATGCCCATTATCTCTGCTCCACGACCCTTCCCTTTGCTGACCGTTCCTGTGCCGGGGTGGTGAAGACCGCCCTGAACCTGAGGGATGATATGGTTGCCGCAGATTTTACGACTTCCCTCAAGTGCGGGACCAGCGGACTGGTGACGGCCCTCGACGCCGTCAAGGGCGGGGAGAGAAAGAGCATCCTGGTGACGGCCTCAGACAAGCGGGAGACCAGGGCGGCCTATTTCTACGAGATGTGGTTCGGGGACGGCGCGGCGTCCCTCCTGGTGGGGGATGAGAATGTGATTGCTAAATTCAAGGGCAGCTTCTCAGTTTCCCACGATTTCGTAGATCACTACCGGGGCTCCAGGTCTGAATATGACTACATGTGGGAGGAACGGTGGGTTCGGGACGAGGGGTACTCGAGAATCATCCCCGAGGCGGTTTCAGGGCTTTTCAACAAGCTCTCCATCTCCACGGATGATGTGGATACCTTTGTTTTCCCATGCTTTTTCAAGGCCGAACACAGGAAGATCGCCGGAAGACTGGGAGCCTCTCCTGAAAAGGTAGTGGACAATTTCCATGAGGTGTGCGGTGAAACCGGAGTCGCTCATCCCTTCCTCATGTTGGTGTCGGCGCTGGAAAAGGCCAAGCCAGGAGACCGCATCCTCATGGCCGGGTTCGGCCAGGGCTGTGACGCCCTCTATTTTCAGGTGACGGACCACATTCAGGACCTCCCTCAACGCAGGGGCTTTCAGGGAAGTCTTGAAAACAAAAAAACCACTGAGAACTATCCTAAATTTCTCAAG
The DNA here is from genome assembly GCA_964443285.1 of uncultured Desulfobacteraceae bacterium. GTDB lineage: Bacteria > Desulfobacterota > DSM-4660 > Desulfatiglandales > Desulfatiglandaceae > CAYUCJ01. The sequence continues at coordinate 1,622 of CAYUCJ010000521.1, forward strand.
TTCAGGGACCTGATAAAGACGGAGATGGGTATCAGGGCAGAGGCTCCCACCCAGGCGGCCATGACGGTGCTTTGGAGAAAACGAAAAATGCTCACCGGCCTCGTCGGCGGCAGGTGCTCGGCGTGCGGAACCCCGCAGTTCCCCAAGATGGATATCTGTGTGAACCCGGACTGCAACGCATTTCACAGCCAGGAGGAGTACTGTTTTGCCGACGAACCCGCCTTTGTCAGGAGCTTTACCGGGGATCTCCTGGCCGTATCCGTCGACCCGCCGGCCATTTACGGCATGATACAGTTTGAAAATGGCGGCCGCTTCATGGCCGACTTTACAGACTGTGAGCTGGGGGATGTCCGGGTGGGGCAGAAGGTGAGCCTCCACTTCAGGAGACGGGTCGTGGACGATGAGCGAGGCTTTTCCACCTATTTCTGGAAGGCCGTCCCCCTTCCCGGGGCCGCTCCTGAAAGAGAGGAAAAGGTCTCCATCCGTTTTGACGAACAGGTGGCAGTGGTGACAGGGGCGGGGGCCGGTCTGGGA
>CAYUCJ010000522.1:0-2153 GCA_964443285.1 uncultured Desulfobacteraceae bacterium
ACAGTGCAGTTTCTTCGAATCCTTTGCGGTGTCACACAGCTGGCCTCATGAGCCCAAAAGTTTTAGTCCCTGTCTCATCAATTAAGATTTTCGTTTCTGTCCTTGTACCCCCCCCTTCGAAGTAGTGTCAAGTCAAAAATCCAGCCCTGAAGCACGAATAGAGTGGCTGTATTTCACTGGGTGGATTCGACCCCATCCGAGTTACTTTTCCTATTGTTGGACTCATATTATCACGGAAACGTGGCTCTGATTATGGTTTCCGGTGTGCTTTCTCAACCGGACAAGATGGCTGAGGACAACTGTCCGGTGACCGGCGATATTTCGGTGATGTTATGAACTCACTGAGCTTTTTGCGGTTTACAACAGCCGCAACTGAAAAGGCGCGTTAAGTCGTTTTGCAACCCAGGATCGGTTAAACCATGGACCTACAAGAGTTTGACGTATAAAACGAATGAAACCGCGCGCCCCCAGATCACGAACCGTTTTGCAAAGAGCTTCGGAATATTGGGCCAAGATATTGAACGTATGCCCAAGACGCATCAGGTAATGATATCCCATCATGGCATTCCAATTATAAGAAAAACAGTGTTCATACTGGTAGCCATGGCGCTTTTCTACCAGAAATCCGGCCTCTATACCCCAACGGTGGCGTGCACCAAGGTTGCAGCGCTCGTGTATATTGCGTCTATTGATGGGCTCGCTTGAAATCCAGGCGTGGCGAGAATTCTTGGAAATAATCTCGTTTGACTTCTGATCCAGATCTTTCCAGCTTTCGCTGCAAACAACCACATGTACAATTTCCTTTTTACTCTCCTTGGGGCCAAAATAATACTCGATGCCGTTTACCCAGCGGAAATGCTGTTTGCGACCGCCCCAGGTTTGATAAAAGCGGTTCTGAAGGGAAAGTTTCCCTAATCCCTCATATTCCTCCCAAACGCTCGGGAGAGAATTGTCCTGCAATACGATCATGAATCCCCATTTTTTCTTCCGAATCAATTCCATCATGGGTCCGTTCGGGTATAGCCCGTCTAACAAAACCATCATGCGAAGTTTCGGGAATTTAGCTTTCAACCGCTCCGCCAAACGCTTGAATGCCTTCTGTTCACAATCCTGTTTGCCTCTACCCGAATCGCCTTCCGTATAGCTTAAAAACTCGCTCATCAGAGGAATTGTCATGCCATTTTGAAATGCAAGACTGGCTTCCAGAATGTACACATAATACTGCTTCTTGGTATCTTCCCCCTCTTTGACTCTCAAATTACGCTCCAAACATTCCTCGCTCCACAACCAATCCCTGGCAAATTTCTGCGAGCCGTCGAAAGCAACAGGGTAACAGTTATTGATCAGATAACGGTTAAACTTCTTGTTGTGGATCAGCTTATTGACTAAATCTACTTGGGCATTCTCGATCTCATGAACATCTATTCTGGCCAATAAACGCATAAGGGTATCATTGTGTGGCAGGTCTTCAAGCTCAGGAAAGAAAAGCTTTAAATTATTCATAAATACAGGGTGAGTCATTTCCCTGTTGGCTTCACGCCTGGAAGCCATCTGCAATACAAATGTAAGGATGCCGTAAATCATGATAACCGTCAATTTGTGCTTGAGCTTTTTAGGATTTCTCGGATCGGGAATTTTTCCAAGTCGCTTTAATAACACGGGTAATTTGGCCAGCATAACCCTCATGCTATCTGTGACAGCCACATTACGTGCCATTCGTTCTTCGGCATCTGTTTTGAATGGACTTTTGCGATTAGGCATTGAGGGAACACGTAAAGGCTCTATTCCCTCATCCTCCTGTTGCTCTCTCAATTTCTTGAACAGTCTTTTCCTCTCCTTGAATCGTTCCTTAATAGCTTCACGATTAGGGCGATGGCTCGGCTTGCTAATGATTTCCTCCTATTGATATAAGGACATTGTTTAAACGGAAACCCCTTCATAATGCCTATATCAAAAGAAGATCGGCTTGTCTCCCTTTTTCGACAATAAAAATATCAGAAATTTATAACTTGTCGGAAACACTTACAATAAAAATACGTGCTTCAGCGCTGTAAATTGCCAAAATTCAATACGCACCTTGAAAGGGCTGGTCTGCACCCCCCCCCCTCTCATTGGACTTTCCGAAGAAAATCCTTTTTTTAATCGGAAAGTCC
>CAYUCJ010000523.1:0-2153 GCA_964443285.1 uncultured Desulfobacteraceae bacterium
GTACAGTTTTTGCAGTTATGGCCGGACAATTAGACCTCCTAAATGATGGAAAGAAATAGGTTGCATACCCCCTGACACGATTTGGCTACCCCTTCTCCAAACGAGCCAAAAACCGTTCCGTGCCGCAGACCTCCGAAACCATCGGCCGAACAGCGAATTCGCTGGGCTGCTCAGACGTTACAATTTTCTTTCCTTTCGCGTAGGCATAGGCAAGCTCAATGGTTACACTGCATCCGATGTACCCTCCCGGGAGAAGCGCATAGAATATTTCACTCTCGTCAATTTCAGGAAAATGCTGCAATGTAACCTGCGATTTGAATTCCGGGTCAGCGTCCACCGCACGAGGGTCGAGGTGGAAATAGGGATGATGGACTGTCACACCGCACGCCTTGAGGCGTTTGACAAATTGTGATGCCTCTTCATAAAAACGCTTGCTGGTCGCGACAAAAACGGTCAAACTTCACCTCCTTCAATTCAGGGACTTCAGCCGACCCATTTCAGCCCGGGAGACTCGCAACCGAAGAAAGGATAACCGACCCCGTCCGGTCGTGGCCATGTGCCACGTCACAAGCACACATGAGGTGGATGAACTTTTTCTATTTATCGTATTGTTGACTATTTTTGCAAGATCTGATTGGTCATCCCGAAGATCTTTTGGCGGCTTCCCAACCGATTATTGCCTTTTTCCTGGCAGATCCCCAGCGGTATTGATGGATTTTTCCGGACTTGGCGATCACCCGATGGCAGGGGATAAGATAGGCGACCGGATTGATTGCAATGGCATTTGCGACGGCTCGAAACGCCTTGGGGCGCCCCATATGGGCGGCAATATCCTGGTAGCTTACAATCCATCCTTCGGGGATACTTAAGAGGGCTTTCCATACATTTATCTGAAAGTTTGTACCTTTGAGAAGTAAGTTAAACGGGCCTGTTTTATCCTTAATTTGATGATGCCTGAATATGTCCTTTGCCATTAAACCGACCCGGTGGGGGTTTTCAGTGAATTGGGCTCCAGGCCACATTTCAAAAAGCCGCTCCAACGCTTCGAAACGCTTATCCCCTATCACAAATCCAAGGTGACAGATGCCGCGTTCGGTCATGGCAAGCAAACAGTCCCCGAATGGAGATTCGCTGAAGCCATAAGAAATTTTCAACCCTGCCCCTTGCTTTTTGAATTCGCCTGGGGTCATTGCCTCGAATGTGACGAACAAATCGTGGAGACGACCGGGACCTGAAAGACCTGCATCAAGAGACGCATCAAGAAGGCTCCTTGAATCGGCCAGTCTCTTCTTGGTGTAATCCAGGGTGATAAACTGCAGGAACCGGATCGGACTTATTCCCGCCCAACGCTTAAAAAGGCGATCAAAATGGTATTTGCTCACATAGACGCTATCGGCAATCTCATCAAGAGTCGGCTGGGACTTGAAATTCTTTTGAATGAATTGAATAGCCTTTTCAACCCGCTTGTAATCATCTGACTGCTGTGAATAATCGTTCAAGTTCATTTCAGCCTCCCTTCTTTATATGTTCGAGACTATTATAGGGGCCATACATTAGGATCACCACCCGAATCTTGCTGAAAATTTCAGCTGGATTCTGGGGTCAAATCTTTAACCTTGACAGACGTGCTTCTGTAGTCTTGAGAATTTTCTGCAATTCTTTACTTTTAATGATTTTTCCCCGCACCCGTTTTCTCCCTGACTGACGGTGCTGTAGTCAATCCCCATCAGCTTGCCGATTGCCGGATTTTTCAATCCGCCCCGTCTATATAACAGGTCCATCGCCATCTGCCGCATCGATCCGGTTTGTGAAAGGATGTCTTGCACGGGCAAGCCGCTGACCTCACTGAGAGCATTGAGTATTTCGTCTTTTGCCAAAAATCGCTTTATTTCGGCTACTGAAGGTCGCTCTCGATCCTTTTCCTTCTCAAGAAACGTCTCTTTGACCCAGGCCACAAAATATTCTTCGCCAAGCAAACTCTGACCGACGATCTCCTCTTTTAGAGGTAAACCATCCAGCAAATCAGTCATTATTTGCTTCTTATACCGTTTTCTGCCCGCAAGCGTGTCGCCCCCATACTCTTCCAGAACGATTCCATAGTCTACAAACTCAAATCGATTCCTCGCCGTGATACAGCCGGGCAGACTGCTCCA
>CAYUCJ010000524.1:0-2149 GCA_964443285.1 uncultured Desulfobacteraceae bacterium
GTAAAGACCAAAAAGGGAAGACCCTACCTCTATGTCCGGGAGATCGCACGGGTTGATGGCAAGCCCAAGGTCATTTCCCAGACCTACATCGGGTCTCCGGAAAAGGTCGCCGGTTTGGTGCGCGGACGGGATGAGGACACAGTGACCCTGAAGGTGGAAGAATTCGGGGCGCTATGGCTTTCCTACGAGATCGATAGGGACATCGACCTTTGCGGTCTCATTGATGAGATCGTTCCGCGTGCGGACCGGGAGACGGGTCCATCCATCGGCGAATATTTCCTGTACTGCGTACTTAACCGGATGGTGCAAGCCGTCAGCAAGAACAAGCTCGCATACTGGTACAAGAGCACCGCCATCCAGCATATTCGGCCCGTTGACCTTGATGAGCTCACAAGTCAGCGCTACTGGGAAAAATGGGACCGGGTATCCGAGGACGACTTGCACAAGATCGCGAAAGCGTTCTTCGAGCGCATCTGGCGCGTGGAAGCGCCGTCGGCGGACTGTCTTTTGTTCGACACCACCAACTATTACACTTTCATGGCCAGCCATACCGAATCGGATCTTGCCATGCGGGGGAAAAACAAGGCGGGCCGGCACCACTTAAGGCAAATCGGCCTGGGGCTTCTGGTGGCGAGGGATTCCCGGTTGCCGCTATATTACAGCGTCTATCCGGGCAATATCCATGACAGCAAGCATTTTGAGGCCATCATGGATGAGATGTTCGGGGTCGCGTGTGGCTTGAGCAAGACAAAGGAGCGCCTGACGGTAGTGATCGACAAGGGGATGAACGCCGAGGACAATTACGCATGGATCGACGAGCACTCGCGCATTCATTTCATCACCACCTATTCCACCTATTTTGCGCAGGATCTGGCAGCAACGCCCTTGGGGCAATTCGAACCGGTGGATACGCCGGGAAACAGGCAGCTCATGGCCGATGGAAAGCAGGCCGAACGCCTTTTAGCCTACCGGACCAGAGGCGAATATTGGGGCAAGGAGCGGGCGGTGATCGTCACCTATAATCCATCCAGCCACCGCAAACAGGAATATACCTTCAATGCCAAGCTGGAGGCGATTCGAGAGGAACTGCTTTCCATGCGGGCAAAGGTAAGAGACAAGGCACCCCATTGGAGAAACGAGGATGCCGTCAAACAACGCTATTTGCGCCTTTGCGTGAGAATGCATATACCGCACGAACTCTACGAGCTCACCTTCGTGCATTCGGAGGACGGCCTCTCCATGAATTTCCGCAAAAATGCTTATCTGGTCGCCCGGAAGCAGACCATGTTCGGAAAGAGCATCATCATTACGGATAACACGGATTGGACAACGAATGACATTGTTCAGGCAAATCAGGACCGTTGGCAGGTAGAGGATCGATTTCGTCTAAGCAAGGACGACGACTTGGTGGGGGTAAGCCCGGTACGCCACTGGACGGACAGCAAAATAAGGTGCCACCTGTTTACCTGCGTGGTGGCGATGACTTATCTGCGCCGAATCGAGCTAAAGCTTGCGGTCTCAGGCATAAACCGAACCGCCGCCGATGTTGTGGAGGACATGCGAAGGCTGCATCAGGTCTTGAGCCTCAAGAAAGGGGAACGAAAGCCGGCCCGGCGCCTTGAAACGCCCAGTAAGACCCAGGCCGAAGTCCTAACGGCATTCGGCTGTCGCGTGGACGCCGGTGGGGTCTTACAACAAACCGACCGCTAAAACCGCTCCTGGCGCGGGTCTGCGGGCTCCGTTGCCATTTATCTCTGAAACTCCTGTGGGGCTTTGATTGGCCTATCGATACCCAGTGACATCTTTTCACATTTGTATGGGAATCGTTTGACAAGATTACCGATATGTTTGGCAAAAAGATCCACTTTTGCCATTGTTTCCGGTACGGAATATCTCACTCTCTGATAATTGCATGGCAATGGGCAGCCGAAGCGCCCGCCATTTATACATTGACCGGCATCATCTCTTACAATCGGCAGACTTTCTGTGAACCCATGGTCAACCACGCCGGTCAGTGACGGGGTTGCATGGCGGGAACATTGGGACACGGTACGAAGCGGGGGGGAAAATAGTGGTGGACATATCCCAAAATCACCCGATTCCAACTCAATCAGCCCTAAACTTGTGCACCCTATATGCACCCCATAAA
>CAYUCJ010000525.1:0-2148 GCA_964443285.1 uncultured Desulfobacteraceae bacterium
TAGGTTATTTATCTTTATAATAACCTGTTTTTTTACCTGTCAACCCCGTTCCCTAAGGGGATCTCTCCATGATCACCTCCATAGCTTTGAAGTAATCCCTCTGGACTTTGAGATTTGAGACCTTACAGTATCTCTGGGTGGTCTTAATCCGGGAGTGCCCAAGGAGATCCTGGATGATTACCAGGTCGGCATCGGCATTGAGAAGCTGCGTAGCCATCGTGTGCCTGAGCTGATGACAGGAGGCTTTCAGTCGGGCTTTCCGGGCATAATATTCTATGCGTTTCTGTATTCCTCGGACTGATATCGTCCTTCCGGAATAAGGTCCCTTCTCAACAAGAAAAAGGTTTTTCGCCCTGCTCGAAGGCCGCACCCTGAGATAGTGAACCAGAGCGTCAAAGGCGTCATTACTGATGTAAACGACCCGGCCTTTTCCTCCTTTTCCCTGCTCCACAATGACCTTGCGCCGCTTTAAATCCATAGCCCCTATGGTGAGATCGGCCACCTCTTTAACGCGCAGCCCACACCTGAGCATCAGCATAAAGATCGCTCGGTCCCGAGAATGGCTAATGACATCAAAGAGCCTGCCGATCTCTCTTAAGATTGGCAATTCAGGACCAACCTCATACAACTCACTATAGATGCTTTCAAAGTTGCGCCGTGTATCCGTGACCCCTCCCCGTTTCAATACTGGTTCGAGGTCAAGCATATCAATCAAGCTATCCATCGTCGGCAGCCTTTTCCCATTGATGTCACCGTGAGGAAACGCTGAAACACTCGCCCCAGCCCCCAGGATCACAATATGGCGGCCCCAGTTCTCCGGCTTGTTTACCAACTGAGATTTCGTGATTCGCATTCCTTGTCCCGTAGGCAACCAACGGCAAAGCTTAGCAGCGGCAATAGAGCGCAGCGGAATTGTCGTCTGGTGGTGCGCCTTATTATATGCACACTTATTCAGTCGAGTCCTCAAAGTTCAAGAAGAGCAATTTCTCCCGCTCCTCGTCGTTCTTGAAGCGGAAGTCCCATCGGTCCTCCATGAACTTCAGAAGTTTGATCCCCCTCGCCTTGATTTCATCAGGTTCCCACGAAAGGTTCTGGGAAACTTCAATCTCCGAGTGGGAACCGTCGGAATAACCGTTGCGAGTCTTCTTCCCCGCCGAGTCGAACTTCACGCGCTTCTTGTCGTTAAAGCTGTCGTTCTGGAGTGACGCATTGATCGACATTGAGAGCAGGAGCAGATTGCCCAGGGTCGCACTGTAAAACCGCCGGTGTTCCTCCTCGATAGCGCCGAAGAAGGCAGCCCACTCGACGGTCGCGGTCTGGGGGTAAATGTGCTTGATGGAGATCTTGTCTTTCTCCGTTTTTAGAGGATCATTTCATTCGACCTTCTTTTGTCGGCTCTCAGAGAGAAGCCTAGTTTCATACTCGTAGAGGAAATAGCGCATTCCAGGCCAACCGTACTAGCCGGAACCTGCTTTGAACAATGCCTATCCGGTTGCCTCCCAAAACATCATCCGTGACCCGTGATGCCGCCTGTATCGCGTGATAGGGTGAGGTCGATATGAAGCCCGAATGTGGCCGTAATCGCCCCCCACGACGATGTCTGAAGTTCTAACGGCACTTCTCAAAAAATGTGTGGCGCAAATATCGTGATCTTCGATCCACCGTTTTGGGAGGCAACCGGATAGGCATGCTTTGAACTTCTTGAAGAGGTTGTTGTAGAAGTCGTTGCGCCAGAACGTCGTGTCGTCGTTTAGCGTGTAGGACAACCTTTCATCCAGCTTCTCAACAATCGTTTCCAGTTTGATTTCGCCGCGGTCAAACGCCCTGGCAGCATTATAGAATTTGCTGCTTCCGTAATTTGCCATTGCAGAATTCATGCGAAAAACGACGAAGATGAACCGCTCGATCTTCTTGAAAATGTGGATGCGGGCGAACTCACTCTGTTCGTTCTTGAGGACGGCCATGACCAACGGCCTGAAATATCCGACGCCGATACGGTTGAGGCGGTCAATCCATTGCCGTTCATCAACAGACGTGTTGGTTGCGAGGTCTGGATAGAAGGAATTGAACCAATGATCGGCGGACTCTTTCAAACTTCCAACGAAGTCGCGACCTGCTCCTCATAGCGAGCCATTTTATTTGCTGCAC
>CAYUCJ010000526.1:0-2142 GCA_964443285.1 uncultured Desulfobacteraceae bacterium
GTTCCAGCGAGCCCAACCGGGAAAAGGTGGGGGAAGTGACACGTCAACAGATTGAGGAGATTGCAAAAATCAAGTTTGAAGACCTGAATGCCTACGATCTTGAGCATGCCGGAAGGATTATCGAGGGAACGGCAAGGAGCATGGGTATCACGGTAATATAATCGAAGGTGAAAAGGGTGCGCGACAATGGGCAGAAAAGGCAAGAAATATAGAGAAGTATCTGAAAAAATAGATAAGCAGAGAAGTTACAGCTTTGAAGAGGCCGTCCAACTGGTCACTGAGAGCTCATTCGGAAAGTTTGACGAGACACTGGATGTTGCCGTCCGATTGGGCGTGGACCCGCGTCATGCAGATCAGATGGTGAGGGGAACGGTTGTCTTGCCGAACGGCGTTGGCAAAGATGTGCGAGTGGCCGTATTTGCGAAGGGCGAGAAAGAAAAGGAAGCCCTTGAAGCCGGTGCAGATGTGGCGGGATCTGATGAACTCGTGGAAAAGGTTCAAAAGGGATGGCTGGACTTCGATAAGGCCATTGCCACGCCCGATATGATGGGTTCCGTTGGAAAGTTGGGAAGGATTTTAGGCCCAAGGGGAATGATGCCCAATGCCAAACTTGGCACGGTGACTTTTGACATAGCCAGGGCTGTAAAAGAAATCAAGGCCGGAAAGATAGACTTCAAGGTCGAAAAGACCGGCATCGTTCATGCCCCGGTCGGCAAGGTATCATTTGGAACTGAAAAGCTCTTAGAGAATATAGCCGCCTTCCTGGAGACCATCCAGAAACTGAAACCCCCGGCGAGCAAAGGGACATACTTGAAGGGGATTGCCGTCTCAAGCACTATGGGCCCGGGAATCAAGGTGGAAGCTACATACGTTAAGGATCTCCTGAGCTGACAGGTGTCAGGGGATTTGAGCGACCAATAGTTTTTGCATGCTATTGGGCTGAAAGTTGGGGTCAAAGACAGTAGGTGTCTGGTAAGGATGGGCGGGGTGATTGACGACTCATTCCTACGGGGCTTAATGAATTGCCTGCCGAGACCAGGGAAAGCCTTATGAAGATGGATACACGTCAGGAGTCATTCAGGACGGTGCCCTGTCAATTTCCATTCTACTATCATACTGCTGCACCTCTGCCTTTGACATGAATCAACGTCAAATGGAGAGGAGGTGAATCTTTGAAGAAATCTGAAAAAGAACAATTTGTGGCTGATTTGAGTAAGCGCCTGAAAAAGGCGACTGCGACATTTCTGGTGGATTACCAGGGTCTGGATGTGGAAAGCATCAATCGCCTGCGAGGGGAACTCAGAAAGGCCGAGACAGAATTCCAGGTTGTCAAGAACAGACTGTTGAAAATTGCCAGCGAAGGGACCGAAACCGGAATCATTCGGGATCAGATGGTCGGCCCATCGGCTCTCGCCATCACCTATGATGACGTCGTGGCTCCGGCCAAGGCGCTTGTTGAATTTGGCAGGGAGTTCAAACAACTCAAGATCAAATGCGGCCAGCTTTCCGGGAAGATGGCTAACGAAGACGCCATCAAGCACTTGTCCGCTTTGCCCGACCGGGAGGTCCTTCTTGCCCAGGTCCTGGCTGCGATGCAGGGCGTTTCCGACGCCTTCGTGCGGGTTCTCAACGGAGCTGTCGCGCAGATCTTGAATGTCCTGGAGGCAATCGGAAAACAGAAAACTGAACAGAGTTGATGAACATATAAAAGCGATCAAAGTTAAATCTATGAAGAGGTATCAAGGGAGGTAAAGAAAGAATTATGGCAGCGAAAATCAGCAAAGAAGATGTCATTGAATATATTGCCGGCATGACGGTTCTAGAGCTTTCCGAGCTGGTAAAGGAACTGGAAGAGAAGTTCGGTGTGAGCGCCGCAGCTCCCATGGCCATAGCCGCTGCTCCGGCTGCGCAAGCCCTGGAGGAAACGGCTGAACAGACCGAGTTTGACGCCGTTCTGGTCTCTGTCGGGGACAAGAAGATCCAGGTCATCAAAGTCGTCCGAGCCATTACCGGTCTGGGCCTCAAGGAGGCAAAGGCCTTGGTGGATGGTGCGCCGGGTCCTGTCAAAGAGGGTGTCCCCAAGGACGAAGCCGAGGGCATAAAGACCCAGCTTGAAGAAGTCGGGGCGACTTGCGAGGTCAA
>CAYUCJ010000527.1:0-2137 GCA_964443285.1 uncultured Desulfobacteraceae bacterium
GGTTCATAGGTAAACCCTGTCGTTTCAAGAATATGAAGAGACGCCTCGTGTATGGTCCTAACCTGCTCTCCCGTCAAGGGCCGGTAGAGTCCACCCGAAAAGCCTTTGGTTTCCATCAGGGCACCCTTTCCCCTATTCCCAAATCCACTGTCTCATTTTCCCATAGTAATTAGCATCGGTTGATTTGTGGAAATTCCTGATCACCAGCAAGGTGTCAGATGCAAGGCGCCGAGGAGCGACGACTGAGTCGTATAAACAATACGTCGCAATGAGGAGCGACCGAAGGCAACGACGCAGATGATACCTTGATGGTGTATCAGGGCTATTGCAGGGCAATGGCCTTCTCAGGACAGATCTCCTGGCAGCAGAAACAGGTGATGCAGGTATCCGCATCCACCTGCGGGATGTGGTCTCCCATGGACAGGGCCGATACCGGGCACTGGTCGATGCAGGTACCGCAGGCCGTGCACAACTCGGGGTCAGCCTTGGGTCGCAAAAGCGTTCGCTCCTGCATCATTTCCCGCATGGCCTTGTTTTGCAAGACCGCTTCCCCGCCTAATGGCGGAAGCCGAAAATCCTTCAATGGTTTCAACTCCCCGATCACTTCAATGGAATTGAGGTCGTAGTCCCCCAGGCCCATTTCCTTTGCCTTCCGGAGGAATCGCAGACGGCCCGGTTCACAGCCCATCATCGTCGCAATCACACCGTCGAGAGCCACACCATTGTCCGAGGCAAGGATCAGGCTGATCTCCCTGAGGTCGGGGGAAGCCGGACCATTGCCCTCCATGCCCACAACGGCGTCCACGATGAACAGGTCCGGTACCCGGAGGCTGAACACATCCACCACCATTTCGTGGAAGCGTTCCGGGCTCCCGGCCGCCTTGTGGAGTCGCGCCTTCTGCGCGCCGGGGAGGAAACCGTAACTGTTCTTGATGGCCCCGGTCATAACGGTCAGGCCGTGGGTCTTGAATTTCGGGAGGCTGATGAGGATGTCGGCTTCCAGAATTGCCCGTGAAACGCCCACCGTACCCATAAAATCGGGATTGAAGTCCATCTGCACCGATTCATTCCCGATATTCCGGTAGTGACCTTTTGCCGCCTCCATCAACCCTGTCTTCCGGAAGCTTTCCTCGTTGGCCCCGTAGCTGAATATGCCCGGATTGTCCCCCACAACGATGGAGGCGGGCCCCATGGTTTCCACCTTTTCCACTACGGCCAGGAGCACCGCCGGGTGAGTCACGATCCCATCTTTTGCCTCGGAACCCCGAAGAACGTTGGGTTTTATCAATACTTTTTTCCCCTGCAGATCCAGGAGGAAGAGTTCAAAGGCCCGATCTACCGCCTCGTGGGCCGTCTCATAGGTAGCAGGTTGGATCATCACTTTTGACATTTATACCGCCTCCTTGTTATTTGTTATTCCTGTTGCACCAATGGATAAATCCTACTGAACCACCGGGCCCCCTTCCCACCTCCGTAGCGGACAATCGCTGCAGAGAGGCCTTTTCTTGCAATATTCTTTTCCGGCCCTCACGATCAGGGCGTGGAATTCGTTGAAGAGGGCCAGGTCCTCCGGCAGAGAATCCACGAACAACTCCTGCAGTTCATGGTATGCCATCTGCTCATCCGCCATTCCGTGACGGAGGAGGATGCGGTGTGTATAGGCATCCACCACGAATACCGGCCGCTCCAGGGCATAGAGAAGGATAGAGTCCGCCGTCTCAGGCCCGACACCGTTCACCGAGAGAAGGCCTTCCCTCAAGCTTCCAATCGCTTCACTCGAAAGTGCTTCGAGTGACCCCTCATACCTTTTGAAAACAAATCGAACCAGATTCTTCAATCTCTTCGCCTTGACATTATAGTAGCCTGCCGGGCGGATTTCCTGCGCGAGGGCCTGGATCGGCATCCCGTTCAGTGCCTCGAGGGAAAGCAGATTCTTTGCCCTGAGGTTCTGAATGGCCTTTTCCACGTTGGTCCAGTTGGTGTTCTGGGTCAGCACGGCACCGACCATGACCTCAAGGGGAGTTTCTCCCGGCCACCACTTCTGGTGCCCGAAGTGATCCAGAAGGAGCCGGTGCATCTCCAGAAGGCTCCGACCCGTTTGGCTTTCAATACGCGGTTCCTGCAAAACAATCCCTCC
>CAYUCJ010000528.1:0-2120 GCA_964443285.1 uncultured Desulfobacteraceae bacterium
ATCTTCATTGATGTAACCGCAGACCTGGCACACGTAGTACTTTGTCTCGCGTTCAGCGAGCATATCGCTCATGGCTTTCTTGTAAAGCCCTGCATGTCCACTCTCCACATCACGTGCATGGGAAAAGGACTGCAAAGCGCCCTTATGCCCTTCATCAGAGGCGTCCTTGATGAGTTTAGGGTATTCTTCAACATTCGCTTTGATCTCGTTATGGAAGGCCGCATCAAGGTTTTCTTCGGTCGTGCCTACCTTTCCCCTCATAAGGAGGAGGTATTTACGTGCGTGAACGGACTCCGCATCGGAAACAGCCCTGAACAACCGGGCAATCTGCGTAAACCCTTCCATATCAGCTTTCTTGGCAAAGGCGTCGTTCCGAATGGCTGCCTTGGATTCAGCAGCAAAGGCATAGGCCAGATTTTTTTCCGTTTTTTCGGGCATGAAGATAGCCTCCTTCAGGACAGCTTAGAAAAACAGGTTCATTTTCGTGATTCACCGTGATAGAATCAAAGGCTGGAAATATTCCGAAAAAAGCTTTATTAGATATTTAGCACAGGAACACGCTCTTTGTCATCTCGAAAAGAAGGGATGCAAAAATCCGGACCGGAAGGTCATAAACTTTAAGCGGGGAGGAAAAGGATGTCTTATAATAAAGAAGACCTGAAAAACAAATTGTTGGAGATGTACCCTGAGATCAAAACGTTCGGGCTCAACACGGACCTGCAGTTTGATGAGGAGAAAAGTGCCTGGGTTGTCAGTTTCAATAAAGGATCCAGTAGCCGTCATGCCTTTCTCGACAAGGGGGATGCAGATGCCTGCATGGACGGGAACGCGTGCATCTATCTGGGTGTCCTGATCGCGCAGTATATCAAAGATCTCGAAACGGAACTGTCCGGGAAGTAGCCGCTGTCAGGGTTCGTATCGGGCCGATGGCGGCTAGTGGCTTGATTCACGGAGCAGCTGCATGTCGCACATGGGTGGCAGGCTTGCCCGCTACCTTTAAGGATCAATCCGAAGCGTCGCAGGGATGAGAGAGGAGGCTCAGGAGATGGAAGAGAAAAACAAAGAGGTTTTGAAAGAGGAAAAGAAAAAGAAAAAACCGGAAGCAAAACTTCCTTACTGCACAACGGCTCCGAGCGCCGAACACGCCAGAGCATCTGCAGACGACGAGCCCTGTGACGACTTTACCGATGGGGGAGCCGGCGAGGAGGATGAGAAATGAAAAGATACGTGATCATCGGAAACGGCGTAGCCGGCACAACGGCGGCCGAGCATTTGAGAAAGCATGATCAGGGGGGTGCCATCACGATGGTCACCAATGAAGACCTCCCCTTTTATTATCGCGTCAGATTGAACGAGTTGATCTCGGGAGATATCCAGGAAGGCGACCTCGTGGCCAAGCGCGACGAGTGGTATCAAGAAAGAAAAATCAATCTGAAGCTCGGGACCCGGGTGGTCGGCGGAAGCTCCGGTGACAAGTTCGTGAAAACAGATAAGGGAGAAAAACTTGGCTATGACGCCCTCCTTGTTGCTACCGGAAGCCACTCCTTTGTCCCGCCCATCGCCGGTTCTGAGAAAAAGGGTGTCTTTGCACTTCGCGGGATCCAGGACGCACGGGATATCACGGCATGGGCAGGGGAGAGGAACGACGTGGTTCTCATCGGGGGAGGACTTCTGGGTCTTGAAGCCGGCAACGCCTTGGCGAAGCTGGGAAAGAAGGTGATGGTGGTGGAGTTTTTTCCGAGACTCCTGCCGAGGCAACTGGACGTGGAAGGGGCAAAAAGACTTCAGGTTATCCTGGAAGGCATGGGTTTTTCCTTCAGGCTGGGGGCAAAGACTCAGGAAATCACGGGAAAGGATGTCCTGGATGGTGTCTTGCTGGAGGGAGGGGAGAGACTTGGCACGGAAATGGTTGTCATATCGGCCGGTGTCCGTCCCAACATGGAACTGGCTGATTCCCTTGCACTGCAGACTGACAAGGGCATCAAGGTGGACGAACATCTGCGAACGAATCAACCCGACATCTATGCGGCGGGCGACGTGGCGGAATTTAGGGGGATGCCCTACGGTATATGGCCTGCGGCCCTGGAGCAGGGGAAGATAGCCGGGGCAAACATGGCAGG
>CAYUCJ010000529.1:0-2115 GCA_964443285.1 uncultured Desulfobacteraceae bacterium
CGAAGAGGAGGCGTCCTGACAATCTCTTTCAGACCCTTTCTAACCACGCGGGAGGGAATGGCCGCCTATTTAAGGTCACTCAACAATCTGTCCGGTTTTGATAATCCTTACACCAGCCATTTGTGTCTTGTTAAGTGAAAAAACGGCGGCCACGATCTCCCCGGCACGGAGCTCCGGCCCCGGGCCGTGGGAAAGCCTCATGGTCAAGCTATCGGAGGAAGACATCTCCATGGACTGAACCAACGCTCTTGCGTCGACTTCCTTTTCCCCTTTTGGACTTTTCTTGACAACGGGGAAGCTAATACCCTCCAGAAAGCTTTTCAGGGCATCAATTGGTGGAGAGATCCCGTCAAAGGTCACGCGGATCAGGCTTTCCTTGATCCGGTTCTTTTTCTTGTTTTTCACCGACGGTTCGATGACGGTCACTTCAATTCCCCGGGGCAGTTGTCTGTTGACTCCCCTCATGAACAGGCCGGGTTCTCTTTTTTCAAGGGTTTCGACGTCCATGATCTCAACCAGGCTTTCCATTCCCACGGACAATGCCGTGAGAAAGGATATTTTCGGCATGGGATGGAACCCCTGGGAATAGGCGAGCTTTATGCCCGTCCTCTTGAAGGCCCTGATGAAGACGCGAACCAGTTCCAGGTGGCTGAGGAAGCGAGCATCATCCGTCTTGCTGAAGGTCAGACGATAGTTGTGCATTTCGGTCGGGATGGGAGAAGGGCTCTCGAAAGGGGTGTCGTGGATCCATGAGGTCACGAGGACAGGGTCGATCTTTTCATGATCGCACACGCCGCACTCCAGGCAACCCTCCCTGCAATCCGGTGTTCCGGCCTCACGCTGCGCCTTTTTCCACTCTTTCCTTAAGTAACCCTTCGTGACGCCGGATTGAATTGTTTCCCAGGGCAAAACCTCGTCCAAAGACCTCTCCCTGTGCAGATAGAATAGAGGGTCGATGCCTTTCCTGGAAAAGGCCTTCGTCCACAGGTCTTTCCGGAACTGTTCCTCCCAGGCGTCGAACCGGGCCCCCATCCGCCAGGCCTCGATCAGGGCCGGTGTGAGCCGCCTGTCGCCCCTTGAAAAGACACCCTCAAGCCAGCTCAAGGCCGGGCTGTTCCACTTCAACCGTACCCTGCCGCCCTTAAAGGCGCGTCTGAGAAATTCGATTTTTTCCCAGGCCTCCTTCTCCGAGATCTGTGCGGACCACATGAAGGGTGTGTGGGATTTGGGGACAAAGGCGGCCACACTGGCGTTCACTTTGGCCCTCCCGCCCTTTTTCCCTCCCATCAGGGCCACTTCTTTCACGAGCGAGACCATATCCTTGAGATCCGCTTCTCTCTCCCCGGGAAGTCCGACCATGAAGTAGAGTTTGATCAGGTTCCAGCCAGCACCGAAGACCAGTTCGGCCGTTCGAAGGATCTCCTCGTGGGTGAGCCCCTTGTTGATGATTCGTCTTAACCGGTCATTTCCCGCCTCCGGCGCCAGGGTAAATCCCGTCTTCCTGACGCGTTTGATTTGTTCCATCCAGGCCGGATCCAGGCTGTCAATTCTAAGAGAGGGGAGACTGACTGAAACGCGGTCCTCTTCGAACCTGTCCATGAGTACCCTGAGCAGGGGCTGGAGGCAACGGTAGTCCCCGCAGCTCAAGGAGAGGAGGGAAAGGTCTTCATACCCGGTATTCCTGAGGGCCTTTTCAGCGTGGCGGAGCAGGGAGTCAGGGTGCCGTTCCCTTACCGGACGATAGATCATCCCGGCCTGACAGAACCTGCATCCGCGGGTACATCCTCTCGAAATCTCAATGGAGAGCCTGTCATGGACCAATCCGGTAAAGGGCATGACAGGGGAATCAGGCTGGGGAAACCGCCCTATATCCGGAACGATGGCCTTTTTGACCGTTTGGTAGTCCGCAACCAAAGGCTCTATGACTTCCACGGGTCCACTCTCCTTGTAACGCACCTGGAACAAAGAGGGGATGTAGACGCCAGGGATGTGCCTCAGGTCGGCGAGGAGTTCTTCCCGGTTTCTGCCATTGGATTTCTTGGCCTCCCTTACAGCACGACAAATGGCGAGGGTGGTTTCCTCTCCATCTCCAACGACCACGGCGTCAAATATTTC
>CAYUCJ010000530.1:0-2100 GCA_964443285.1 uncultured Desulfobacteraceae bacterium
CCGTAGTGGGTCGCTCCCTGGAGGTAATAGGGGCTGTGAGCCCAGAGGCTCATACATTCAAACCCCCTTTTTTCCGCGGTTGCCTGGATAACGGAATGGATGGCACTGGGGCCCTGATAGTTTATCGGCAGCACACCCTTCTCCTCTAGATTCGAGAACAGGCTTTCGCTGGAGGCAACAGCGGAAATGATGGTGTCGGTGTGGAGAACATTGTCAAACATGCTTCCCAGGGTAATGATGGTGCTGACATGGAGCGTCTCACAGAGGGACAGGAGCTGATCGACAAAATACTGCCACCTCAATCCCGGTTCCTGTGCCTTCAGTATCACAATGTCCGGACCGTCCGGATGACAGCGGGCGGCGTATAGGGAACCACCCGGGTGCACCACGTCCCCGAGTACGCCATTCTCTATAACCACGATGGGTCGGTTTTCGTCGTATCTGTAAAACAGGTCGCTGTTCAGGGTTGCGAAAGGCGTGGCCTTCAATTTCCGGATCAGATAAGAAACCATGGCCTTGGAAACGTCCATGGCATTGCCCCATCCGTCAAAGCCGGCAATCAGAACCTGTGCCTTGTTAATAGGCAGTTCATCTATTTGAATCCCCTTCGGCGGCATAAAGTGTCTCCTGGATCTTGCGCAGAATAGCCCTTTATGGATGGGCACCCATTAGAGTTTACATCTTGGGATTAGATTGTCAAGATCGCAAGATTTCCCTTCGAAGTGTATGATGCGCAAAATTGGACGGTGGATTTGGGCAAAGCCTGTCTGCCTTCTCCCCAGGCTTTTTACAGGAATCCGAGCTTTTTGTTGACAAAATCTCAAAAAAGTATACATTATCCCGAATCAAAATAGATAAAGCAATAACATGTGCATATGACTCCAAATCAACGCTTGCCTAGACGCCACCATGGACCTGTCCGCAAAATCAACCGGGATCAGAGACCCATTCGGAGATATCGATCAAGATGATATGGCGTAGACAGGAGGAGTTTTGTCCATAAGGATCAACAAAGGGGCATTGGAAAAAGCCTGCAAGGAAATCATCGAGACGATTCTGTTTTGCCTTCCCAATGCCTTCAAAGGCACGGTCTACCGGGTTGGCGGACCTCCCAATATTGTCGTTGAACGTGTAACATCAGGCATCATTGACGAAGAGAAACAGGTCATCTCCTGGGGTCTTCCTGAGCGGTCGGGTTACAATTATCCCGGGAGAGCATGGATTGACTACCGGGATCAACCCGGAAGGCCATTGGAGGCCATGGCCTGGTGCGTTGAGAGGCAGAAGAGCTGGACAGCTGAAGATCCCGCCAAGGATGCGAGATCCATAAGGCTTCAGACGGACGGCATCCTCGAGGATTACCATCACATGGAGCCGGTCCTGATCCGGAAAAAAGATTTGAATGCCATCAACGACTTTCACCTGGAATACCCCAGGGACTCCGACGGCAGCCTCCTGTGGGGGGGGTATAATCACGTGGTGGCCGCGATTGTCAAAATCCATTTCAGGCCCAATACCATCCTTATTGGAGGCCCGGAAACCCGATTGATCAAAAGGCTCTCAAGATCGTTCGGCACGGAACTTCTCTCCTACCAGTTGAGAGAGGAATCGCTGGAAGTCATGCGAAACCTGGCCCAGGACAAGCTGGATTCGTGCAACATACTGGCTGACTCCCTCCGAAATGCCATCATGAAATCGGGTTTGATTTTTTCTTTGATCAAAGTGGAACTCGGGTTCCTGAGGGCCCAGTGGGAAGCGCTGCTTTTCGAACAGACAAATCGCAGGAATGAAAAGGAGGAGGCCATTGGTTCGCTGAACGGGCTTCTCAAAGAAATCGGAAGAATAACCGGAGAACCCATCGATGAGCTCATGGGCAATCAAAGGAAATTCCTCGATTTCTCTCTTCCCCCGAAACTGGGGGAGGTGTGGGTTCGAAGGCAGATCGAAAGCCGGTGGACCCGACTGCTCGAAAAACTATCACCCGGGGACACGATGGCGAAAGAGGTAGCCGAGGCGCTGGAACAATTGAAGCGTTCTCTTCACCTGGGGAAATCCCCCGAGCTGCTTGCTGCTTACAGACTTATGCCGGACGCGTTAAAG
>CAYUCJ010000531.1:0-2090 GCA_964443285.1 uncultured Desulfobacteraceae bacterium
CATAGGGAACCGGCCCCTGGAGGAGGAGATGGACCATCTTCAGAAAAGGCAGTTTCGGATTTCCAGCCTCGACCGCATGGGTCAGGGCCTCGAGGGATGCGGTCGGCGTTGCTGAATTTGATCCCACATAACAGGTAATCGTATCCAGCCCCTGGAACCTCGACGCCAGTATCTCACCAATTTCATACCGGTCTATCACTTTCGGCTCAGATTTCATTTAATTCCTCTCGGGTTATTACAAATCGTCTACCAAATCAGCGCACCTCTGCCTCACGTTTTCTAATTCGGACCCATCCAATCTTTCATGAATGGGTCCAATATTTCAAGTGAAAAAGCCCATAGCGCCCGTAAACAAGGAGACATGCCACCCATTGAAATCGCTTCTTCTTGAGCCATGAAACCTCTTTACACTTTGTAAAGAAGCCGGACACGTCCCTCTCGTTTCATACCAGCCGAATCCTTTTTTGGACAGCATCATACTATTTGTTATTTCGGTTAGTTATACCCTGTTACCGATTGCCGATTTTCATGGCACAGGCCTTGCTTTGTAGGAATGACAGGGTGAGGGGGGTGTGTTTTTCAACCCTTCGGGCACAAGGGGTTCGTTTCAGGAAAGGAGGGAATAGATGAAGAATATCAAGAGAATCATGGTCGCAATCGACCTCTCGGACTATTCCAAAGAGACGCTTGGATATGCAGCGGATCTGGCGGCTGAGGTGAAGGCCGAACTGGTTATTGTCAATGTCATCAACCAGAGAGACATCGAGGCCTATGACAGGATCGCACAAGTAACCACTCAATTGGCCGGACAAGACTTTGTCAAAATGAGAAAGGAAGAAAGCAAAAACCGAATCCGGGAATTGATCGAGGAATGCTCCTGTCATGATCTCCCCACCAAGACCGTCCTTCGAACGGGTGTACCGTTCCGAGAATTGATAGAAGCTGTCGAAGAAGAGGGCGCGGATCTCTTGGTCATGGGCGCTAAGGGCAGGAGCAATCTCAGGGGGGTCCTCTTAGGTTCTACTGCTGAAAAGGCCATTCGCAGGTCGCCTGTACCGGTGCTCAGTCTGCGGAGCAAAGACCAGGGAAAGACAATCAGGGAGTGATCCGGTAAACCTGAGTAGTTACAAAAGCTGAAGAAATAGGGAGGTGTTACGATGCTGGTAAGAAATTGGATGAATAAGAAGGTCTTCACTGTCAGTGTTGAAGATTCCATGGCGGATGCCATCAGGCTGATGAAAGAAAAGCACGTGGAAATGCTGCCTGTCATGATGGGAAAGGAACTTGTGGGAATCGTCACGGACCGGGACGTCAAAAGGGCATCCGCTTCCGATGCCACAACATTGGAGGTTCATGAACTCATTTACCTTCTTTCGAAGTTGAAAATCAAGTCTATCATGAGCAGGAACCCGATCACGCTGCCCTTCGACTTCACGGTGGAAGAGGCGGCAGAGGTCCTCCTGCACAACAAGATCTCCGGCGCCCCGGTAGTCGATCACGAAGGCAGGATCGTCGGGACAATCGACAAAGAGGCACTGTTCAAGGTCTTGATCTCCCTGACCGGGATAGAAAAACGAGGCATAGAATTCGCCTTTCAGCTTGAAGACCGTCCCGGCTCCATTAAAAAAGTGACCGACATTATAAGAAAATACGGCGGGCGCATGGCAAGCATCCTGATCACCTACGAAGGGGTGCCCAAGGGCTATCGTAAGGCCTATATCCGCATGTACAATGTGGACAGGCCGAAACTGCCGGAGCTCAAGCAGGAGTTACGCCTGGCCACCGCGATGCTCTACATGGTGGACCACCGAACCAATCAGCGGGAGATCTACTGAAGGCAAACGCCGGAGAAAAAAGGAGTTTCAACGATGACCGACCATATGAAACAAAAGATACTGGTGGCCCTGGACGGATCGGATCGGGCCTTTGATGCGGTAAGATACATCAGCGGCCTGCCGCCTTTTCAAGAAATGCATGTGGTATTGTTTACCGTGCTCGACAAGGTTCCTGAGATCTACTGGGACCTGGGCCAGGGTGATATGTACGACCATAGAATCAAGGAAGCCCGGGCATGGCAGGCCACGAAACAG
>CAYUCJ010000532.1:0-2088 GCA_964443285.1 uncultured Desulfobacteraceae bacterium
CGCCATGACACGCCGCATTACCATTACCGCCCTTGTTGAAAACAAGGCCGGACCACGCGGGACACTGGGAGAGCATGGCCTGTCCCTTTGGATCGAAACCGAATCCATGCGCATTCTCTTTGACACGGGACAAGGTATGGCCCTGGAACACAATGCGGAGCGCCTCGGGATCGAGCTCTTGCAGGCGGACGCGGTCATCCTCAGCCATGGTCACTATGACCATACAGGCGGACTTAAAAGTTTCATGCAAACGGTTCCAGGTGTCAAGGTTTATGCTCATCCCGGCACCTTCAAGCCCAAATACGCAAGAAATGATGACGGAACAGGGCGTGAGGCCGGCATGCCCTCCCATGTGGAAGGCACGATCCGTCAAAAGGCAGGTGACCTGGTCCTTAACACCGGCGCCACAGAGATCGGTGATGGGCTTTTCAGCACCGGCGAGATCCCACGGAGCACCCCCTTCGAGGACACAGGCGGTCCTTTTTTCCTGGACAGCAACTGTACCCGGCCGGATGCGCTAATCGATGATCAGGCCCTTTTCTTTGATTCCCCAAAAGGAACGGTGGTGCTCCTCGGCTGTGCACACGCGGGGGTGATCAATACACTTCGGCATGTGGAGCAACTGACGGGGGGCAAACCTATCTATTGCGTTGTGGGCGGTATGCACCTGGGCTCGGCATCGCGTGAACGCATGGAGCAAACCCTGGATGGGTTCCGTCGTCTTATGCCGGCGCTGCTGGCCCCGGCACACTGCACCGGCATGGAGGCGATGGTGCAGCTTTGGACGGCATTTCCAGGAAAATGCATTTCCTTCGGTGTGGGGGCCGGGCTTGAGATCGCCTGAAAGGGGTCTTGGAACTTGTATATTGAGTTCTTGACTGTTTCAAGAGATCCTGGTACCTCACCATAGGTCGGTGTGTTCACGCATCACGCACCCCTCAACACAATATCCAGGAGTTCAACAAACAGCGACGCATACCATGGACACATTCCTGACACAAAAAAACCGGGCCGTTCGCCGGGCCGTTCGTTCATTCTGTGACGAAGAAGTTTGTCCCATTGCCGGAGAAATCGACCGTGAAGCCTCGTTTCCCTGGGGGGTAGTGGAAAAAATGGGGAAACTGGGTTATTTCGGCATCCAGGTTCCCAAAGAACTGGGCGGAGCGGGCCTGGATTCCATGAGCTACGTCATTGTCATAGAAGAAATATCCAGGGCCTGCGCGAGCCTGGGATTGTGTGTAACCGTTCACAACAGCGTGGCCGTCTTCCCCATCCTGGCCTTTGGAAACGACGAACAAAAACACAAATGGATCCCGCCTCTTGCCCGGGGTGAAAAGATAGGTGCCTTTTGCCTCACCGAACCCAACGCAGGCTCTGATGCCGGGGGTATCGAGGCCACGGCCATCCGCCAGGGAGACCATTATACGATCAATGCCAACAAGGTATTTGTAACCAACGGCGGCGTTGCAGATATCTGCCTGATATTTGCCAGGACAGACCCGGAAGCAGGGACAAAAGGGATCAGCGTCGTCGTGGCGGAGAGAGGAACCCCCGGTTTTGTGGTCGGAGACCTCGAGGACCTCTGCGGTATGCGTGCCAATCCGGTCAGTTCCATCAGACTCTACGACTGCGCCGTACCCCTGAAGAACCTGATTGGAGAGGAAGGTGCGGGGCTCAAAATGGGGCTGGCAGCCCTTGATATCGGGAGGACCGGAATCGCGGCACAGGCTGTGGGCGTCTCCCAGGCGGCGTTCGAAGAGGCCGTCAAATACTCGCGGCAGCGTCGACAGTTCGGTGTGCCCATCGCAAAGCACCAGGCCATCGCCATGATGATAGCGGATATGGCGACACAGGTTGATGCCGCCCGACTGATGGTTTACCGGTCGGCCACCTTAAGAGACAAAGGCAAGCCTTTCTCCCAGGCATCCGCCATGGCCAAACTTTTTGCCTCCGAAACGTCCACGAAGGTCACCGACATGGCTGTCCAGATCCACGGCGGCTACGGCTACTCCAGGCTCTATCCTGTCGAGCGTTATTACCGGGACGCCAGGGTGACCAGGATCTACGAGGGAACGTCCGAGATTCATC
>CAYUCJ010000533.1:0-2077 GCA_964443285.1 uncultured Desulfobacteraceae bacterium
TTTGGACGGCAAGGTCCGACATGTTGACTCTCAGGATCTTAAACATGACAGTCTCCTTTCATGGATGATGGGTTTGTTGAAGACGCTTCCTTTTCCGGCTTGGGAAAACGAAGCGTACAATCACCTCCCTGGAAAAGTGAACGGATGGAATACCATGTTGCCATAAAAGGAAGGGTGTATCAAGGCAAATTTGGAAAATATTCAATTGGTTAGGTCAAAATTGACATAACAGGCCCTGGGTTATATATCATTGACACGAACCTACGGCTCAGGAATAATAGGGTTTCAGTTAGTGAGGAGGCAATGGATTATGCCGGTTCAGATTCTTCTCAGCGCAACGCTGAGAAAGTATGTGCCCGACTATGATCCCACCGTGGGTGTCATGAAGAGGATCGAGGCTCCAATGAAGCTGGTGGATCTCTGTCGGGAGATGGGTATTCCCGTTGAAACGGTCAAGATCGCCATGGTTAACGGTAGACGCGTTTTCCTTGACCATGAGGTCAAAGGAGATGAGCGCATCGCTTTCTTTCCACCCGTGGGCGGAGGATGAGATGAAATGTGACAATAAGAAAAATACCGTAGAGATCCGCATTTTCGGGAGCTTGCGGCAGTATATGGATGATCGTGGATACTCCAATCCGCTGGAGAAGGAGGTGGAATCCGACGGGAGCAGCGCTTATGCGCTGGCCATGGACCTGGGAATCCCGCCTGAAAAGGTTGAGGCGGTTTTTTGCAATGGGCGTGTCCAGAATATCTACGACCCTGTTCAACGGGGAGATCGGCTCGCCCTGGCACCCTATGGCACGCCCGGCCCGTACCGCGTCTTTCTGGGGATGGAGAGAGAAAACAGGGAACGAAAAAGACGCGAACAAAAGGGCCGTGGCGAGGTTTCGGGCTGATGGGGAACGACATGGAAATCGATCAGGCTATTGATGAGTCTGCAAGGGTCATAGAGGATCCTGCGGGACGGAAGGTGATGGTCCTGGGAGACCGTGAGGCGTTGGATATCGCCGAACAATACGGCTTGAAACTTCCCGATATCTATCGCAGGGCCCTCGAAAAGGAGATCGTTCCCCACCGCTACCTGCGAAACCGGGACGCGCTGACACCAGCCATGCAGCTCAAACTGGCCGGGTCGCGCGTTGCCGTCATCGGCGCCGGCGGCCTGGGGGGAAATGTCATTTTTCTCCTGGCCAGAATCGGTATAGGGCACCTGGTGGTCGTGGATGGGGACGTCTTTGATGAGAGCAATCTGAACCGCCAGGCCATCTGCCGGACGGAGAACATCGGACGTCCCAAGGCGACCGAGGCGGCGATAGCCGTGGCGGCGGTGAATCCGGGCATAGACGTATCATGCCACCAGGTGAGACTGGACCCCGACAACGGAAAAGAAATCCTTTCAGGATCCCAGGTGGTCGTGGATGGATTGGACAATGTGGGTGACCGGTTCGTGGTGGAGAAACTGGCCAAAGACCTGGCGATTCCCCTTGTCCACGGCGCGGTGGCGGGCTTTGAAGGCCAGGTGATGTCCATATTGCCGGGCGATTCCGGGCTGGAACTTCTCTACGGGAGCGACGACAAAAGGTGGCAGACGAAGGACAGACCCGAAGCTGTTTTGGGTGTGCCCGGGGTTGCCCCTTCCCTGATCGCCACGCTCCAGGTGATGGAAGTCATCAAGCTGCTTCTGAAAAGGGGAAGGCCCCTGAGAAACAGGATGCTTCGGGTTGATCTGGAGACAGGAGAATTCCACGGTATTGTCTTTGGGGAGGCTTAGAACTTTTTTTCGAGGAGAAGCGAGTTATGACCTATCGCATTGAAAAGGATACCCTGGGGGAGGTGAAGGTTCCCGAAGGGAAATACTGGGGGGCCCAGACTGAGCGCTCGAGGCAGAATTTCAGGATCGGGGGGCAACAAATGCCCATGGAAGTCATCCGGGCATTCGCCATCTTGAAGAAGGCGGCGGCATTGACCAATTTGGCATGCGGTGTACTCCCGGAGCAGAAGAGCAAGGTTATCGGACAGGTGTGTGACGAGATCCTGGAGGGTAAACTGGATGAGCACTTTCCCCTCGTGGTCT
>CAYUCJ010000534.1:0-2071 GCA_964443285.1 uncultured Desulfobacteraceae bacterium
GATCCTGTGTTCCTCCGCATACTGGATGATTTGCATCCTTTTTCCTCCTCCTGAAAGCTATTCGTACTTCCCAACGATTGCGATGCTGCAGACATTCATGAACGGCACGCCTCCCAGGTTGTGGGTCAGCCCATACCTGGGATTCTCGATCTGCCTTTCCCCCGCCCTGCCGTGCAACTGCAGGTACATCTCGTAGAGCATCCGCAGGCCCGATGCCCCGATGGGATGACCGAAACACTTGAGCCCGCCGTCCACCTGGCAGGGGACCCCGCCGCCTTCCCGATCATAGAAACCGTCCATGACATCCTGGACGGCCTGTCCCCGTTCCGAGATGTGCAGGTCTTCGTAGGTCACCAGTTCGGTTATGGAGAAACAGTCATGGACCTCCATCATGCTGATCTCTTCCCGGGGGCTGGTTATCCCGGCCTCCTGATAGGCCCTCGTGCTGCACCTGTCGGTGGAGATGAAATGGTCCCCGTCCCAGTTGTTGTAACCCATCTCTTCACCATTGCTCAGGGCCAGCTGGAGTGCCTTGACCGTGACGAAGTCTTTCCTGCCCATGGCTAGGGCCTTCTCCACAGTAGTGACAATGGCGCATGCCGCCCCGTCGCTCACGCCGCAACAGTCGAAGAGCCCCAGAGGATGCGCGATAATGGGTGCCGCCATGACCTGATCCTCCGTGACCGATTTACGCAAGTGTGCCTTCGGGTTCGGAACCCCGTTGGCATGGCTTTTGGTGGATACGTGGGCCATGGCCCTCTTGAGCACGCCGTCCGAAATGCGATACTTGGCCGCATAGGCCGTTGCCAACTGGGCGAAGGCCCCGGGTGCCGTTACGTTGGGCCACCACAGCCAGCTCAGGGAGCCCCAGTCGGAGCCGGGATTGGGAAGGCCCCCGTACCCGGTATCCTTCAATTTCTCTACACCGAGGGCGAGGGCCATATCGTAGGCGCCCGAGGCCACGGCGTAGACCGCCCCTCGAAAGGCCTCGGTGCCGCTCGCACAAAAATTCTCCGTCCGCGTCACCGGAATAAAGGGCAGCCTCAGGGTCGTGGAAAGGGGCAACGCACTTTTGCCCACGTTGATCTCTTCAATGCATGTCCCCAGCCATGCCGCCTGAATCTCATTCTTTTCGACGCCGGCATCTTCCAAGCATTCGGCAAAGGCCTCAACCATGAGTTCCTCCGCGCCCACGTCCCATCTTTCGCCGAACCGCGTGCAGCCCATGCCTATAATCGCTACCTTGTCCTTGATCCCCGTTGCCATAGCCGTGTCTCCTTTTTACCCGCATTTCTCATGGCCAATCTGCTTTGACGGCGGATAGCCACATGTCTACTGCGTTGCGCTCGAAAAATATCCTCGACGTGCCCTCAAGCACGCCTGTGGACATTTTCCCTCGCGCCCCTTGTATCCCTGGGACTCTCCAACGTCTCGCTACGAAGGCCCATGAGAAATGCGGGTTAGAACCTGAACAATTTTTCGATAAGCTGAGATTTCATGAGATCTCCTTCCACCCTCAGCTTTCCGGATGTGAAGGCGGACATACCATTCAGTTCTCCTTTGATGAGCTTCACGAAATCAGCATCGACCATCTTGATGGTAGTTGTGGGCGCCCCGTGCTCCCCTTCGGTTACCTCGCAGCGCCCTTCCTTGACCGTGGCGTACCATGACCCGCCGTCCGGACCGGAGATCTCGAACTGAAAAACCACATCCACTCCAACCGCCTTGTCCTGCTGAAAAGCGTTCTCCATTCCTGCAAAAATTCTGCTGGCCGTCAACCCTCCTTGAGTGGTGCTTCCCTTCTCTTTTTTCCCAGGGCTGAACGCGTCCAGCATGGGGCCGAAAGCAGCCGTT
The DNA here is from genome assembly GCA_964443285.1 of uncultured Desulfobacteraceae bacterium. GTDB lineage: Bacteria > Desulfobacterota > DSM-4660 > Desulfatiglandales > Desulfatiglandaceae > CAYUCJ01. The sequence continues at coordinate 1,855 of CAYUCJ010000534.1, forward strand.
GCATTGGCATATTCCGCAGCCTCATCCAGGTTGTTGATGGCCTCCCAGTTCTTGTGGATGTCTTCCAGGGTCGGTATGGTCTTTCCATTTCCCACAATCGCTCCCGGTCCGGTCAAAACGGCGGCCCGGTTGAAAAAACCCATCCCGGCATTGATCACCAGGCCGGATTCCTCACACTGCTCCGAGCAGAGGTAGAGGACCAGTGGAGCCACGAACT
>CAYUCJ010000535.1:0-2050 GCA_964443285.1 uncultured Desulfobacteraceae bacterium
CGGGACCAGATCCTTGACAACATGGACATCGAGAGGGAAAGGGGGATTACCATTAAGAGCCAGGCAATCACCCTCCCCTATGTCAACGCTGAGGGGGAGGTCTTTGAACTGAACCTCATCGACACCCCGGGGCATGTGGATTTCTCCTACGAGGTTTCGCGGGCGCTGGCCTCCTGCGAGGGGGTCCTCCTGCTGGTGGACGCCTCTCAGGGCGTCCAGGCCCAGACGGTTGCCAACCTTTATGCCGCCATGGAACACGACCTCGAGATCATCCCCATTATCAACAAGATTGATCTGCCGTCGGCGGATATCGAAAAGGTGAAAGAGGAAATCGAGGTGGACCTGGGCCTGGATTCCGATCTGGCCATCCTCTGTTCCGCCAAGGAGGGAACGGGTGTTGAAGAAGTCCTCGAAGCCGTAACTGAACTCATCCCTCCGCCCAAGGGGTCCCGGGACGATCCGTTAAAGGCGCTCATCTTTGACGCTCACTATGATTCTTTCCGGGGAACCATCATCAGCTGCAGAGTGTTTTCAGGTAAGCTGAATCCCGGGGAAACGATCCGGTTCATGTCCAACGTCGCCACCTACAAGGTCGAAGAGGTGGGTATCTTCAGGCTCGTGAGGGAGCCGAAAAAGGTGCTTTCCGCCGGCGAGGTAGGCTATATCATTTCCGGAATCAAGACGGTGAGTGACGTCCGAATCGGGGATACGGTGACACTGGAGACTCGGCCCGCACCCGAGCCCCTTCCCGGGTTCAAGGAGGTGAAGCCGGTGGTCTTTTCCTCCATCTATCCCATCTCGAGCGATGATTACCAATCCCTTTCCGAAGCCCTTGAAAAATACAAGCTCAACGATGCAGCCCTTGTGTACCAGAAGGATTCTTCGGTTGCCCTGGGCGTGGGTTTTCGCTGCGGGTTTCTGGGAATGCTGCACCTGGAGATTGTACAGGAACGCCTGGAGAGAGAATTCGGACAGTCCCTGATCATGACCGTCCCGACAGTCCGCTATCAGTTTGTTCTGAACAACGGGGAGAAAATCCGGGTGGACAATCCCATGGATTACCCGGATCCGACGACCATTAACAAGGGCCTGGAACCCTTTATCCGGGCAAGCATCATGATTCCGGAGCGCTATATGGGCGTTGTCATGGATCTGTGTCTGGATCGGAGAGGCGTGAACTCGCGGTTCAACTATCCCTCACCCGGACGGATCGAGGTGCAGTTCGATATGCCCCTGGCAGAGGTGGTCTACGATTTCTATGACAAGTTGAAGACCGTCACCCAGGGCTACGGATCCTTTGACTATAACCTTTTGGATTACAGGGAGAGCGATCTCGTGAAGATGGACATCCTTGTGAATGCTGAGAGGGTGGACGCACTCTCTCAGATTGTTTTTCGGGAAAGGGGCCGGGGCAGGGCCCTCCAGGCGTGCGAGCGATTGAGGGAAGAGATCCCGAGGCACATGTTCAAGATAGCCATACAGGGTGCCGTAGGGGGAAACATCATAGCAAGGAAAACCATTTCGCCCTTCAGAAAGGACGTGACGGCAAAATGTTACGGGGGGGATATTACGCGCAAACGAAAGCTCCTTGAAAAACAGAAGAAGGGGAAAAAGCGCATGAAGATGATCGGGTCCGTTTCCATCCCTCAGAGCGCGTTTGTGGCGGTCCTCAAATCGGAGACCAGGTAGAATGGAAAAGGCCGGGCTTTACCTCCACGTTCCCTTCTGCCGGTCCAAGTGCCCCTATTGTGATTTCTATTCCCTGGCAAACGGATCGTTTATCGAGGACTGGCTGGATGCTATTTTATCGGAAATGGTCCATTACCGGGAGCGGTTCGGCCCCTTTGACACCATCTACCTGGGTGGAGGAACTCCAAGCCTGCTTTCGGAATCCCAGCTCGGTGCACTGATGGATGCACTCTTTCACCATTTTCATATGGATCCTCAATCGGAAATCACCATTGAGACCAACCCCGGGGATCTCACTGCCCAAATGGTGAAGACCTTGAAGAAAATGGCCTTTAATCGCGTGAATGTGGGGGTTCAATCC
>CAYUCJ010000536.1:0-2038 GCA_964443285.1 uncultured Desulfobacteraceae bacterium
ATCATGCGTTTTACCGGTCATTTTCGAAAGAGGTTGCGTGGCCGATTTAAGTCTGATGACTTTATAAAAAGCTGGTTTATCCTCGCACGCGCACCCTTTCCCGGGGCTGGGCCAAAGGGTTCAGAACAGCGTGTAAACGAACAGGATTGGCAGAATATTTGCATTAAAGTCTGGATCATAAGGGAACTATCCCCATATATCTTATGGCCAATGCAATTTGGGATGAATCCTTCAAACCTAGATTATTCCAGCGAGAAAAGATGGAGATTGTATGAGGGAGAAGATAGCAAGGCTTGCAATGAAAGACATCCCAAAAGGCGGCTTGTGGCAATGGGAAGAAAAAAGCGTCTATCAGCTGACTTGTGTTATCACATTTTATGATCATACAGATCTGATGAAAGGCATTCTCCATTGTTTATCAGCTCAACGGATTGATAAAGATTCCTTTGAGGTTATTTTGGTCGAGGACAAAGGCGGCACACCTGAAGGAAAAAAATTGGCAGCTGATTTCGCTAGAACTATCAATATCTCATATTTCACCCCTCGATGTAACTGGGGAAGAATGGGCTATATGAGAAACTATGGCCTTTCAAGATCAAGAGGGAATGTTGTTCTTTTTTTGGATGATGATACAATCATCATGGATAATAGGTTTGCTGCCAAGCTTGAAAAATTATTTGGTGATGAAACCATTATGGCGGTCATTCCCAAAGGCAATCCCTCATTTTGCTTGATTGAGGGCCGGTACAGTTATCACGATCCCTATTTTTTCACCAATAGATGCATGGCTTACAGAAGAAAATGCCTGGTAGATCTCAGCGGCTTCGATAGCAGTTTTGTCGGCCAGGAAGATGTGGAATTTGCCATGAGATTTCTGGCAAAGGGGTATCACCATATAAAAACAGATATAATCCAGTACTACCATCCCCCCCTCGTGGTAAATAATCTTAAAAAACCGCAGGCCGTTGGTTACTCATTTGCGCGGTCAGGGTATCGGTCTCTCTTGAAATTCCTTTTTCTGATAAATGGCTCCAGATGGCTGTACCGCATCATCTACCCAACACTTAAAAACCGGAATATGGCAAAGTTTTCATTAGGATTTATGCTTGGTTTTTTCAAGGCATCCATGACAAAGGAAGAGATGCAATATGTATGACTTTTGTGTTGTTGGCGCAGGCATAACGGGAATAACGGCTGCTTCTGTCCTTGCAAGGGAAAGAGGGAAAAAAATCATCCTTGTGGAGAAAAGAGACCACATAGGTGGGAATTGCTACGACCATTTCGATGAACACGGCATTTTGATCCACAAATACGGCCCTCACATTTTTCACACAAAATACAAAGAAGTATGGGGCTATCTCTCACAATTTACAGAATGGATTCCCTATATTCACAAGGTACTCGCTTTTATTGACGGCAAATTCATATCATTCCCTGTGAACATCAAGACAATGGAACAGCTCTTTGAAAGACCATTTACCGTAGAAGACATGAAAAAATGGATAGACACCCGTAAAGTTCCTATTGAAAGCCCGCAAAACGCCGAGGAGATGGTCATATCAAGGATGGGTTGGTACTTGTATGAAAAGTTTTTCAAAAGCTACACAAGGAAGCAGTGGGGGATAGATGCAAAAGAGCTTGGCCCGGAAGTCACCGCCAGAATCCCAATTCGCTTAAATCGTGATGATCGCTATTTCACCGATCCTTTTCAAGGCATGCCAAAAGAAGGATACACCAAAATGTTCGAAAGGATGGTGGACCATAAAAATATAGAGGTCACGCTCAACGTTGATTACAAGGATATGATCGAGGATATCAGTTTTGACAGCTTAATCTACACCGGCCCAATTGATTACTTTTTTGACTATCGGCATGGACCTTTGCCCTACCGTGCCATTGATTTCGAGTTCAAGACCTTCAATCAAGAATGGATCCAATCAGCGGCAGTGGTGAACTATCCCAATGATACCGCAGCCACCCGCAACACGGAATTCAAACACCTAACCACCCAGAAACATCAAAAAAATACTGTTTGTTA
>CAYUCJ010000537.1:0-2037 GCA_964443285.1 uncultured Desulfobacteraceae bacterium
GGCTGGACAGGGACACGGCCCTGATTCAGGCGGGAAAGAACCGTATGCGACCCATTGCCATGACCACACTGGCGGCTATTCTTGCCTTGCTGCCCCTCGCCATGGGCATCGGACAGGGCGCGGCCATGCAGAAACCCTTGGCCATTGCCATTGTTTCCGGCCTGGTTGTGCAATTGCCACTCGTCTTGATCGTTCTCCCCGTGTTTCTGAAACTTCTGAGACTGAAAAAAAGGTGATTTGGTAACCTATTTGATGTAACATCAAAATTAGCATGAAATGAAAAAGGAGGCGATTCTCATGGGAAAAAATAGACTGTTCCTGAGCATTATTTTGATTTTGGCTTTGTTTTTTGGTGCGGAAATAACGGGGGTTAACGCATATGAAGGACCTGTATCCAAAAAGAAGATGGCCACTTATAGCGACGTTGTCTACAGCATGAAGAACTTCTCCAAGGTAATGAGAGGTATGACACAGGAGGAAGTGCTTCAGTTATTGGGTGCGCCTGAAAAGATAAAGGAGGAGAAGCGGAAGCACGATCGCTGGACAGTCCATTATTTCTATCCAGATGGGCACGTGGTGAATTTCAAGAACGGGCTGGTGGTCGGCAAGAAGTGAACTGAGCGGGTCGAGAGACGTGTAAAGCCCTGGGAACCATGCTGCGGGAGCCCTTGGCCTGTTTCGCACACCAAAGGGGCTGACCAGCGCCGTCGGGGTCTCAAAACGCTTCCCCTATCATTTCGAGGACCTCTTCCGGGGTGATGACCTTCAGGCATACGTTGTCCCTACAGGGGGTTTTCCGGTGGTTGTACGCGCTCACGCAAGGGGAACAGGCCAGGTTGGCATAGATGGGAGTTGAAGGGCCCAGCGAGCCATAAAGCCCGGGTGTTTCCGGACCGAAGAAGACGTACGTGGGAAGGTCCGTAACCGCGGCAAAATGTGGCGGGCCTGAATCGTTACTGATCATGAAATGGCTGATGGAATAGAGGGCCGGTAAATCCAGGAATCGGATCTTGCCTGCCAGGCTCCTGCACCGTTCGCGACCCACGGATGCTACGAGCGTTGCTGATTCCTCCTGTTCGTCTTGGGAGCCGGTCAGGAGGATGAAGGCATTTTCGTGCGCATCCAGTATCTTCTTGATGAGCGCTGCGTAATTTTCCATAGGCCACCGCCTCTGGGGGAGCAGATCGCTTGCGTTGGGATTCACCAGGATAAGCTTCCCATTGTCATGGAGCTCGGGAAGGCACCCTCTCACAATGTCCCGGACTCTTGCGACAGCTTCTGAGGAAATCTGTGCTTTTTTCAGGACCACTTCCGCATCGTCTATGCGTCTCTTGGAATAAGGGACCTCCCCGTTTGAATCGATCAGGGCATAGGCCAGGGCCATAAAATTCTTGGCGATATGAAGGTGGGGATTGTACGCGACTCTATGGGTCAGAAAATCCCCCCGGTAAAGGCCTTCGTTATGAAAAGGGTGAAATCCCACACGGTTCGCGGCGCCGCACAGGCCGGTTAAAAGGGCCGTGAACCGGGAAAACAGCTCCAAATCAATAACGGTGTCGATCCCGTTCTTCCTGGTCCAGAAGAGGAATTTGATTGTATCCATGGTGAGGCTGAGAAAACCGTTTTCCCTTATGGAGAAAATATGTTGATCGGGTACGGTCTCGAGGAGATCAAGGCTCGGCTTGTTTTTATCAAAAATCACGAAATGGAGGCTGGCTCCGATGCTCTTTTTGAGTTCTTCCATGGCCGGATCGGCCAGAATGGCACTGCCCATCTCGGAGAGTTCAATCAAGAGAATATTCTTTGGCTTCTTCCTGGCAGGCCTCCTGATCAGATCGATGAATTTCATGAGGCGTGTGATTAGAACGCATAAGGGGACTCCTGCATAGAAGTCCACTCTCCGCATGGTGTCAATGTTCATTATCAGTTCCTTTTCTGGACCCGAATTTCTATTGCTTCAGATCAAACCAGAGGATACGACTGGAGCCGGCCATCAAATCGCTGCCTTTTCCCTTCTGGGCCGCCAGGAAGAGGGTC
>CAYUCJ010000538.1:0-2034 GCA_964443285.1 uncultured Desulfobacteraceae bacterium
AATGGCATTCTTAAAAGCATCGGCAGGATATGTTCTCTTGAGATCCAGGAGCCTACGCATTGGTCTTATCCCTCTGCCACTCGAACGTTTTTGCAGCTCCAGCACATACTGATCCAGGCTGTCATAGTGTCCGGTCAGGGTCTTTTCTTCCTTCGATGGACCATTGTGGGCTCTATATCGGCTCAAAGGGAGATGGTGTCCCTTGGCCGTGACCCTGGTGTTGCACTTGTCCATGATTCTTTGATGTCGGGCGATCTCCTGGTTTTTGAAGAAGACCGTGACGTGATCCCATGACTTATGGACCTCGACCTGCTTTCCCAGGAATCGCTCCGGGACGGAATAACGGTTTGTGTCCACGGCCACGTAGCCTGCCACATCCACGACCCTGTAAAAGCTTTTGTAAACGGGAGGGATGTATGGAGGAAGGGGATTGAGATAAGGCTTTTCCACGAGATATGCCGCATCCGGGCTCATGCCCAGGGAGCGTTTAGGCTTTTGGTTTGCCTTTTCAATGCACCATTTTCTTGCCTGTTCATTAAGATCATGCCAGTCGGAAAAGGTTCGGCCGGGGAGGAAGTTTTTTTCTACATAAAAGAAGTTCCTCTCTATTTTAGCCTTCCTGTCAGCATCGCCGATTCGGTGTGGGACGAACTTCACCCCAAAGATATGTCCGAAACGTTCCATCTCAGGGGCGATGTCGGCATCGGGACCGCTGCCGTTAGCGACAATAACGCTGGTATTGTCAATGATGCAGCGGGAACAGGTTCCATCCATGAAGCGGAATGCCTCGGTAAGAAAGACCTTTGCTTCAAAGCGGGTGAATGAAGGATAGTACTGAATAAAGAGTTTGCGGGAGTAAGCAAGGACAAGACCTGCACACTGGGCCTTTCCCTTTTTCTCTCCGATGATGAGATTGTGGGGTGATGTGTCATGCTGGCATTCCTCTCCAGGGCCGAAGTTATAGTCGCCTGCCCGTTTTGTTTTCCTATTTTCCCGTAGTCCCAGATCGCGTACTATCCGGGTGAGGCTGCTGTAGGGGATGACACAACCATATCTTTCCTGGAGGATTTCCCGGATGCGAACCACATTACCCCGGCAGGGTTTGAACAACTCCTGGATGATGGGTTTGATCTCCTCGTAAGGGGAGGATGTTTGAGATGGGCCGCTTCCCCTCAGGACCCGTTTCACCGTGTTCTTGGAGATGTTGAGGATACGGCTGATCTCCCTGATTGTGACCCCCTTCTGATGCAGGGTCAGGATAGTCTCTCTTGTCTCCTGCTTTTTCATGGTTATCATGCCTCCTGATTTCCTGTTCCAGGACCAAAAAGGCCTTCCTGGTATCTTCAAAGGCCGTGAGAAAGCTACGCCGCTCAAGCATCTCCTGTCCTTCATAAAAAATAATAGGGACTTTTTCTGTAAGCCTTGAAAAGATATGCCTTGCCACTCTTAAGTCCTTGAGCCACTTGCCCTCCGGCCCTTGTTTGAGGATCATGGCTTGATTGTCTTGTTCCATCGCATGGAGCGCTTTCAGGAAAAGACGAGGATTTTTCACTATCCTGTCTCTGAGATTGCGGTTCGATCTCTGATAGTGATGGTATAGTTCTATGAGGCCTCGGGTGGAGATGGACTCTTTTACAAGGTTTTCTGCCAGGGCCTTTGCATGATCCGGTATGGCGCGCGCCATAGGCGCCAGGACCCTCGTTGCCGCCCATGTGGATATGCGTCCCTTTTGAACGAATCCCAGGATCTCATCGGGCAATGCATGAACAAGGGCAATGCGACGGGATATCCAACTCTGGTTTCGGCCCATGAGCTGAGCTATCCCGGGCTGAGACATGTGATAATGTTCCATGAGTTCCCTTATCAAGAGTGCCTCTTCCAATACCTCCCATCTCCGTTGGGTGCGGCTCTTTTGCGACGATATGGAAACCGTTTAAAAACGTATAGTTAAACATTTTACTGAGTGAATTATATACTGGTTGTTGCCGAGATAGCATCCGGCCAAGGTGATAAGTCTGCATTTTTTGCCAGTTT
>CAYUCJ010000539.1:0-2030 GCA_964443285.1 uncultured Desulfobacteraceae bacterium
TGGTGCTTTGTTGTGATCAGGAGTTTCCGCAAAGCACCCGTTGAAAACCGTGGTTAGAAATTCAGGCGGTGGATTTGAAGCGCGGCGTACAGCTTGACATACCGCCGTCCGGGTGCTAACTTCCCACTCTCTAAACCCGATGATACCAAAGCGTCTTCAGCACAGCATGGAATGGGTTTTTCGGTTCCGCAGGAATCGGGTTCACACAAGAACGGGACCTCATCTGAAGCGTTCCACCGGAGGGGTCAAATGACCTTTCAAGAACTGATTTTCTCCCTGGAAACCTACTGGGCGGGCCAGGGCTGTCTTATTCAGCAGCCCTACGACCTGGAAGTGGGCGCCGGAACCTTCAATCCGGCAACGCTATTGAGGGTATTGGGGCCCGAACCATGGGCTGTCGCTTACGTGGAACCCTCCAGGAGGCCGACCGATGGGCGTTATGGCGAAAATCCCAATCGGTTGGGACATTATTATCAGTACCAGGTGATCATCAAACCCTCCCCCATTGATATACAAGATCTCTATTTGGGAAGTCTGAGGGTCATGGGCATTGACCCTCTGGATCATGATATCCGGTTTGTTGAAGACGACTGGGAGTCGCCAACTGTCGGGGCGTCGGGCCTGGGATGGGAAGTCTGGCTGGATGGCATGGAGGTGACTCAGTTTACCTATTTTCAGCAGGCCGGTAGTGTGCGTCTGGACCCCATATCGGTTGAGATTACCTACGGGCTTGAGAGAATAGCCATGTATCTCCAGGGGAAAGAGAATGTGTATGATTTAGAATGGAACGACAGGATTAGCTACGGCGACGTCCACAAGAAGGGAGAGTGGGAATTTTCCGAATACCATTTTGAAGTGGCCGATGTGAAAATGCACCTGCACCTTTTCGACATGTATGAAAAGGAATCCCTGCGACTTAGTGAAAAGAGCCTGGTGCTGCCGGCATATGACTATTGCCTGAAATGCTCCCACACATTTAATATCCTTGATGCCAGAGGTGCCATCAGCGTGACGGAGAGGTCCCACTATATCGACAGAATCAGACATCTGGCCAGGCTGGTTTCCAGGAACTATCTGGCCCAGAGGGAATCCCTCGGCCACCCCCTGCTGACAAAGGTAGTCTAAACAAACAATTATTTGAACGAGAAAGCTATGAAAGCTGAGTTTTTGTTGGAAATCGGAACAGAGGAAATTCCTGCCGGATATCAGAAAAGCGGCCTGAAATCCCTGCTGCATAATGCCAGGGAGATGCTGAAGGAAAACGGGATCAAAGTAGACGGCGAACTTGAGACTTTCGGCACCCCGAGGCGCCTCATCCTCATCGGAAAAGGTCTGTCCGCCAAACAGGAGGACGTAACGAAAGAAACTACAGGCCCCCCGAAGCGAGTGGCCTTTGATAGCCATGGACACCCCACCAAGGCGGCGGAGGGCTTTGCCAAGAAGCAGGGAATTTCCATCGACGAACTTTCGACCATCCAGACCCCGAAAGGGGAATACCTGTACGCCAGAAGCCGGGTTATGGGAAGACCCACAGTGGAAATCCTATCCCAATACCTGCCCAAGGTGGTGGAAGACATCACCTGGCCCAAAACCATGAGATGGGGGAGCATTGGGTTCCCGTTTGTAAGACCCATACACTGGGTACTGGCTCTTTTGAACGGGGAGATCATTCCTTTCACGTTGGCCGGGAAAGAGGCGAGCGACCTGACCTACGGGCATCGATTCATGGCTCCCGAAGCCACTCGGGTTTCGGGAGTGGAGGATTATTTAAAAAGAATAAGAGAGCGGTTCGTCATCATTGATCAGGGCGAGCGAGAGAAAATGGTACTGGAAAGGGCAAGCATGGCAGCCGAAGAGGTGGGCGGAACACTGGGGCACGATGCCACTCTTTTAGCCAATGTGGCCAATCTGGTGGAGTACCCGTCGGCAGTATGCGGTCATTTTGAGGAAGGATTTCTGAGCCTGCCCGAACCGGTATTGATCACGCCCATGAAGGAACACCAGAAGTATTTTCCCGTCTATGATGGCAG
>CAYUCJ010000540.1:0-2028 GCA_964443285.1 uncultured Desulfobacteraceae bacterium
TGAGCGCATCCATAATAGCCCAGTCCTCCATGGCATCGAATTTGGCGGGATTCCCATTAATTGCATTGCATTTTTCATAGTACCGGAGTATTAGGTCCTTGGTTTCTTTTATTAACATGATTTCTCCTCCCTTTTCCCTGTGGGGAAATGTGACCCCAAGCGAGGTTTGAAAATGAAACTTCGACTGAAAGTCCTCACGGAAAACGAAATCGACCAAATTCATGCAGCCTCTTTGAAGATCCTGAAAGATACCGGCTGTGTATTCCAAAGCGAAGAGGCCCTTAGGATATTGAAACGACACGGGGCCAGGGTCAGCAACCAAACAGTTTACTTTTCATCTGAAATCGTTGAAACCGCCCTCGGCAGCGTACCGCCGGTCTTCAGATGGACCGCCCGCAACGACAAACATTCCACCACCGTTGGTGAGGGTGGCTTTCGACTGGCGCCCAATGCAGGCAACATCTATGTCCAGGATTTAGACCAGGGACGCCGGCGGGCTACCTTGCAGGATGTTGCACGGATCCAGACCATTCACCAGCTCAGCGATGTAACGGATTTCGTCGGCAACAACCCCTGCGACCCAAGCGATGTGGAACCGGCCAAAAAGCACTTGCACATCACCTACGAGATTCTCAAGCAAACCGACAAACCCATGATGAGCTATTTCGGACCCTATCCCGGTCAAGCCGCCGAAACCCTGCAGATGGTGAAGATCGCCTTCGGTGATGACGACATCCTCGCATTGAAGCAAGTCATCGGACTCAGCGTTCCGCCCACAAGCCCGCTTTCCTATGACCAGGATGTGCTGCGAGCCATCACCGAATTTGCGCGGAACAACCAACCGGTACTGATCGTGCCCGCTGCCATGGGCGGCGTGACGGCGCCTATCAATCTGATGGGCATTGCACTGCAGCAAAATGCCGAGCTTCTGGCCGGTACAGTCTACGTTCAAATGGTGAATCCGGGCAACCCCGTGGTTTGGACCCCCAGTTCTACAGTAGCCTGGCTGCGGACTGCCAGCTACAACACCGGTACACCCGAAGGCATGCTGCCGAACCTTGCCATCCTGCAGATGGCCCGGGATTTCTATCACCTGCCGACCCGGAGCATGGCTGGCCTGACGGATTCCAAGGCGGTGGATTGCCAGGCCGGCTATGAAACCATGCAAAACCTGACCCTGGCCATGTTGGGCGGGGCCCAAATCATCTATGAAGCCCTTGGTGTGCTGGACAGCGTCATGACCACCTCTTACGAGAAAATCATTATCGACGAAGAACTGTACCGCCGTGCAAAGCGTATCTGTGCGGGGCTGGACACTTCTGAAGAAGCTCTCTCGCCGGACCTCATCCAAGAGATCGGCTGCGAAGGAGAATATTTGAGCCATTCCAGCACGTTGACCAAGTTCAGGGATATGTGGCAGCCCTCGGTGTCGGATTGGAACAGCTACACCGATTGGGAAAAGGATACGTCCCTAGGGTTACTTTCCCAGGCCAACACCATCTGGAAGCGGCGCCTGCAAGAGGCCCCCGAGACATTTCTAGATGTTACGCTGGATCGGGACTTGAAACAATTCATCCGATCGCACCAGTAAGCGATTGGCAGTGCCGGATATCCTTCCATCCAGTCCGACTATGTGGGGAGTCAAGTCTCCGATTGACCTTTATGAAAGTCCTAGAAGATTTGATCCATAATTTGAATTGAGTTTATTGCTTATTTACGGACGTTCAAGTCCAGCACATGCCGGGTATACACCAGCGAATGCAGTCGGCCCGTACAGGCAGGCGGCCTGTTCTTCAGCTTGCGAGTGATCCGCGGTGATTCCTTTTCTCTTGACGCACAAGGAGGGATTTCTTTATAGTCTTTCCTATGAAAAGCTAGGTGTTATCAACTAACCCAAGCAGGAGGAGGAAGCATTATGAAAAGGGCAGGTTTATTATTAATCATTTTTGCAGTGTTGGTTTTTTTTGTGCTGGTAGGGGCGGCATCAGCAAAAACCACCGTTGTTGTCTACACTGCGCTTGAGAATGA
>CAYUCJ010000541.1:0-2024 GCA_964443285.1 uncultured Desulfobacteraceae bacterium
GTGGCCGGGCACATGCAGGAGCGGAGGTCGGGGGCCATCGTGAACGTGGCCTCTGTCGCCGGCATTCGGTCGGGCGCCGGCGGAAACGCTTACAGTGCCAGCAAGGCGGCACTCATCAACTTCACCCGGACAGCTGCCTGTGACCTGGGGCAATACCACGTGCGGGTGAACGCCGTCTGTCCCGGACTCATCGAAACCGGGATGACCAAGGAAGTCTTTGATTATGCCCGAAAGGTGGGGAAAGAGGAAAAGCTGGGATACCGTTGCGAGTTGAGACGATACGGGAGACCGGAGGAAATCGCCTCCGTCATCCTTTTTCTCGCAAGCGACGATGCCAGTTATATCACCGGGCAGGCCATCGCCGTTGACGGCGGCAATACCGCGTCTCTCAACCTTCCGGGAATGAAATTCTAGTGACTACCTTGGAAGTCATCCTGATTGAGACTATTTTGCTTTTGTCTTTGGCAGTGGAGCCGCCTTCTCACCGGGGGGTTCTTCCCGCGGTTCCAGGTTGATCTTGAGATTCCAGTTCATGGCCCCTTTTTCACGATTCAGGCCCTCGACAAGCAGGTCGGTCAGGGGGTCGACAAATTCCAGGAGGTTTTCCGGCTTGCCCAGAAGAACCGATCGGATCACCATATGTTCGATGGTCCCGAGAATCATCGACCGGGCAAGATAAGGATCGATATGGGGTTTGAACTCCCCCGAGGCTACTCCTTCCTCGATCACCTGGATGATCAGCCGGGACATCTCCCGCACATCCTGATAGGCCTTGGTCTCCAGAAACTTCCTGTTCTGCTTGAGAATCAACATGGCCACGGAGGCATAATCCGGCTCTTTCTGATAGAAATCCAAATAATGGTATACGACGGCACGAATCTTGTTCGCGGCGCCACGGATATACTTGAGGTGAAGCTCGATGACTTCCTTTCCTCTGCGCGCCTTCTCTCCAGGGATGGAAAACAGGAGTTCTTCCTTGGAAGTAAAATACTCATAAATCGTGGCATCCGAGACGCCGGCCTCCTGGGCCACATCGGAGATGGTTGTCTCCTGAAACCCCTTTTGAGCGAATATTCGTTCAGCCGCCTTAAGAATTTTTTCCTTCCGAATCGTTGACTTCCTCTGGACCGTCATCTTCTTCTCCTCGGACGAAACCCGGTAATAGACGTTTCTTGCCGGGCATGGGGTGAGACCAATGAGTCGCCCAAAAAACGCATTCATCTCAAGAATTGATGCCTCGTTCTTTATTGCTAATTTCTAGAGCGACTTTGATTTATTTATTTTTTTACTATACCAAATAAAATTTGGTCAAGAAAATTATATACTATCATTAAATTTTCAAACATAATGCTTGACTTTTTTATTTGTCCATCTATATAAAAAGGCACGATCCATAAGAATAAATGGCCCGGCCTTCAACAGGCCCAGGCATTTTGCAGGCAATGCCGGCAATGCGAATCATCCCGTGCCATGGTAACTGTTTTTCATTGAAAGCTCCCGAGACAGCGGGCTCCGGCCTGAAACGGAAAGAGGCCGTCACCGTGTCCCGGGCAGGTCTCAAAAACCTCATTCCGCAACGGTTTGAAAGGAGGTAAGGGCTATGAAAAAGATCACCTTTGGAGGAGTTGTTTTGGTGGCAATGTGCCTGGTCATGGGGATGACGTTTCCCTCATGGGGGGCAAATGTCATTAAGATCGGCGTTATCGGACCGATGAATTTCGTGCAGGGCAAAGCACACTGGAACGGATCGCTTATGGCAGCCGATGAAATCAACGGCAAGGGGGGCATCCAGGTCGGCAATAAGAAGATGAAGATCAAGCTGGTAAAGGCCGATTCCAACGAGTTCCTGAATATCACCGACGCGACCAATGCCATGCAGCGGCTCGTCACCAGGGACAAGGTGGATTTCATTGTGGGAGGATTCCGGTCGGAGGCCGTCCTGGCGATGCAGGACATCGCCATGGATTATAAGAAGATCTTTATCGATTGCGGTGCGGCTGCCCCGGAACTCTGCCAGAAGGTGG
>CAYUCJ010000542.1:0-2002 GCA_964443285.1 uncultured Desulfobacteraceae bacterium
TTTTTTCTTCGATCTCGTTCGGCCCGTATTGAGTCAGCCGTTTCTGCGCCTCGGCTTGACTGAGACCGTCCGGCGACGATCCCAACTTCGCCTGCAGTTCCGGCATGGGAAGCGTTTTGAGATCTTCCACCGTCGCTGATTTTTTTTTGTCCGTTTTCATCGCTTCATTCCTCATGTTATTGCACAGGGAAATAATTTTCGCTTTGTTCTACGGAAGAATGCGGTTCATTGCAAAGCCCATAATGTTATAGCCTGCATCGCAAAAAAGGATTTCGCCCGTTACGCCACTGGATAGATCACTCAATAAGAATAATGCGGTGCGGCCGACTTCTTCCTGCGTCACACCGCGGTGCATTGGCGCGTTCGACTCGGCGAAACGCGTTAACGTCTCAAAATCTCCGATGCCGCTGGCGGCCCTGGTTCTGATTGGCCCCGGGGAAATGGCGTTAACCCGGATTCCGTGTGTCCCCAAATCGGCGGCGAGATAGCGCACACTGGATTCCAGGGCGGCTTTCGCAACCCCCATTATATTATAATGGGGAACGACTTTGTCCGATCCATAATAGGACATGGTCAACGCCGACGCATTGCGGCCTTTCATCATTTCTGCGGCCTCCCGCAAAACGGCCGTAAACGAATAAACGCTGATCAGCATTGAATTGACAAAGCCCTCCTTTGATATTCCAATATATCTGTCGGCGAGCTCTTCTTTGCTGGGGCCCCCGGCGATTCCATGAACGATAAAATCCAGTCCGCCATGAAAATGTTTTTTCAATTTGGCAAAAACAGCCTTGATTTTTTCATCATTTGTTATGTCTAGAATTTCATAGAATTTACTGCCGACGGATTGAAACAGAGGTATGACATATTTGCCTGTAATTTCATTTTGATAGGTAAAGGCCAGTTCAGCACCATTTTCGGCCAGCACTCTGGCTACCCCCCAGGAAATACTGTTTTCATTAGCAACACCGAGAATCAGGCCTTTTTTGTTTTTCATTATCCGGCTCATATCCGCTCCATATCACGTTACCTTAAAAGCCTTTTTAATCTTGGAAAGGTCCGCTTTAAGTTGATTGGTCAGGGTTGTTCCCGATGGGATGATCGTTCGGATCAGGGTCAGGGCTGTTTGGCGGTCTTCCGGGGATACAATTAATTTGCCCAAGGTTTTCAGTGCCCTGTCTCTATCCGTCTGGAGAATGTGGGACTGCGCTCCCGCGATGCGCATAAATTCCTTTTCATCCAGCTGTTTGAATCTTGCGCAGGACGCCAGCAGCCTTTCATCCCGGTACAGGGCGTCCCGATCGATGGCATGGTCCGAATCTTCCAGGGCCATGAAGATTCGGATAATGCCTTCCTCGTAGCCGCCTTTTTCAATGGCCTCGTCCCCGTGTTGCCGATCCTGATGAATCAGGACATCTTCTTCCAAATGTTCCTTGGCTTGTTCTTGTTCCGACTTTTTCTTCACTGATGCGGCGGGGTACATCAGCTTCATCCAGGGGTTTTCATAGATGGCGAAAAACAAGGTTTCCTCGAAATGGTCTCGGATGCGCTGATAGCTGTCCAAAAGGGTCACGATGGTATCCGAGACACTCTTTTCAAGGACCGTAAAGGGGTTGTCCGGGGAAACCGGACTGCGGTTCTTCTTCACCACCTCGGCCAGCGTTTTAAAAATCAGCATGCAAGGGTTTATCTGATCGGAAAAGATATATTTGTTCACCCGCAGCGGATGGAGCTGCTTCATGATTTCGGCCGATGCCGGCGTGGAAAACATCTTGACCCAGGGGCTGGCGAAGGTGTTGTACAACCCGTCGTTCATCCGTGAAACAGCGGCAACCCGGCTGAAATCCGCATCCTCCGCTTTCGTCGTCTCCTTGTCTTCGTTCAGGGCCAGAAGATCCTTGATGTCGCGCTCCTCGAAGCGGACATCGTAGTCACTCACCGCTTCCTTCCCGTCCTTGTCGACGATGATCATCTCGTAAAGACCGGGCGCCAACGCCTCGAG
>CAYUCJ010000543.1:0-1998 GCA_964443285.1 uncultured Desulfobacteraceae bacterium
GATTTGAAAGCGCCGCATGACCTGCTGGAGAGCCTGGCGCTCGAGACCGCAATACTTTGCCGCCCTGGTCGTTTCAGTGACCATTTTTTCGAGGTTCTGGTTCAAAAAGACCAGATCGTTGTGGGCGGATCGAAGCGCCTGCTTGTCATTGGAAATCTGTCGGTAAACTTTCCAGATCTGTTCAAAAAAAAGCGTGACCGAGGCAACGACTGCAAAAGACAACGTATTGATGGCACCGCTCAGCGGCTGAATAACATCCCATATCTCCCTTCGCCCCGACAAACGAAGGGCCTCCTTGAGTATGTGCCCTGCGGACCTGGATACGGCAAAGAGTGCCAGAGCGGAACACACCCACAGGAGATAGGTCCATATGACGTTGTTCCGGTCCCGGTTTCTCAGCTCGTGGACAAGCAGCAGGCTCAGGAAAGAAAAGACAATCATCAGGACCGATCCCACGATGTCGACAATCCATATGGGCAGCGCAGAGAGAATCACGGCTGCTCTCCTTCGGCAAGTTCCGATCTTTGATCTTTGATCAGGCTTTTAAGGCCACGGTAAAGGAAGAAAATGGCCGGAACACACAACAGGTGATCCAGCTTGGCGAAGTAATAGATGAGGGTAAGAAGTTTGCTGGCAGATGGGCCGCCGATGAGGATTTCCCAGTTCCCGATTGGTTGTGTCCGAATGAGATTCAACTGGCCGTCGAGCAGATGAACCAGAAAGGCATCCAGGTTCCAGAGGAGGAAAAAAAGGGCGGAAAGCTGAATCAATTTCCATCCCCTTTGCAGGATAAGCTGCCGGAATCTCAACCAGAAGATAAGACCGCCCATGGAGATGATAAAATATAAATGGGCAAACTGGTGAGCGTAGATCCCTTCTATTCCCCCATGGCCCTGGGTGGCAAGGGCGGAGGACGGGAACAGCAGGCAAGAAAGAAAGGTTGCCGTCAAGAATGAGACAATGAAAACTCTGTTTTTCATAAGAATCTCGCCTGAAATTGAACTGTCACCACACACTTCACCAGCATATCTTTTTTGAAGAGGAAATTCAATCTTGCCGGCTTGCACGGCCTGGTGAAAGGGGACAGAGCTGGAAGGGCCTGAACCGTTCAGGATAGGGGAAAGGGGCTGGCGGGCTGCCTCTTGCTTGCATGAAACCGCAAGCCGATTTTCTTGGCGACGTACCAAATCAGATAGGCAAAAGAAACGGATAGCACAAACCAGAAGACGGCCCCAACCGCGAGCCCCTCTCCAGTGGGGCCGCCAAACTTAAAGACATAACTCCGCCCGAAGCGCTGCAGGAGATTTCCAGGCCGGAAGGTTTCATTGACATAAGCCAACAGGGCAAAGATGGGGAGATATTTCGTGGCAAGGCTGTTCAGGAGACCTTCAAAAAAATAGTCATAATAGACCTTGTTCAGCTTAGCCTGGTCAATGTTCTTGGTCAGCAGTCTGGCCTTTTCAGGGTCTTCACCTTGCTGGGCTTCCTGGCGAAGCTGGTACCAGTGGAGGAACTGCTTCTGAAGCTCCCGGTATCTCTTTGTCTTGAATTTGGCGGAGAGCAGTTTGGTCATTGCCACGGCCACAAAAGCGATGGTCAGAATGGCAAGTGCCGGCCCCAGTCCGTTCAGGGGACCGAAAACCCAGTCAAGAAAGTGTCTGAGGTAAGCAATACCGGTCAGGATGTAAAGCCAGATATTGTCCAAAATGTCTTCCATTCGTCCCAACTTTCGTCTTTCCGGGGAGGGGAAGGCCGATGACCCTCACCTCCCCGAAGGGGTTAACTCGAAAAATTAAATCCAGATTTCAATCTTAAAAAAGCGGAAGAACAGGAAGAACAGCGTTACCGCCAAGATGATCTTCAAGGCCCTCTCGCTGAGGAGTTTCTGGGCGCGGCTCCCGAGCATACCACCGACAAATCCGCCGATAATGATAGAGATCATCAGCCAGAGATCAGGCAGGTATCCGTTCATCAGGTATCCCAGGAAGGAGCCGATAC
>CAYUCJ010000544.1:0-1991 GCA_964443285.1 uncultured Desulfobacteraceae bacterium
AAAGTCTATGGTCACTCAGACTTTTGCTCCCACTTTAATCTTTGCAAGGTTTCACCCTCAACGTCAGCCCATCAACAGCTTGAATAATCACCTTATCCCCAGGCAATAGAGGAACATCACTGAGTGCTCTCCAAAGTTCGCCATTGACGAAAACCTGTCCTTCAGTTTGCTGATACTGTTTGATTTCACCTACTTTTCCTAACATACCCGTCACTCCGCAGACGGATTTTCTCTTTCGGTCTTTGATGAACCAGATCAGAGGAAAGATCACATGTTCTATAAACTCGAACAATAGGAACCCGATTGCCAAAATGATAATTGTACTTTTCACCGTAGATTTCCCTCAGTCAACAATCAGGTGTCCCACACCCAGCACCAGAATCAAGGGACCAAACCAGCGAATATTTTTCTGCAGTTCCTTGTCGCTGTCACGGGTATGAGCAGTCCTTTCTTGAGATTTCTCATAGTATTGAGCCTTACCGATACGTTTCAGAATCGCTGAAAGTGCAACCGGTTTAGGCCTTAATCATCACAATGATGAACAGAAGAGCGCTTCCCCTTCTTGTAACACCATCTCCCCTTAATCTCTTTGCAGTGGCGGATCAAATACGCGAAAGACAATGGGGTTTTCAAAAGTACCCAATCGGCGGCATACATTATATATTTCCCTGCCCGGCTGGAAAAGGGTACGGCAAGGTTATCCCATAGATCCGATCTCTTCAGCTTGAATTTGGTACTCTTCATGCCCCTCTTTCCGGCATCATGGTTTTCCGCCGTCATTCTCACGTTCGGCCGTCTTTTCCTTTCTTCCAGTCCGCTGTTCCATGTCCTGCAATCATAAAGTGAAGATTGCGGGCAATAATATTTTGTTTGATCCCATTTCGGCAGTTCCCGTAGATTCGCAAGAAAATCTCGCCTGATCAAATCGGACTGCTTGTCCTGGCTTGGCCCAATGAACAAAATATCTTCTAAAATAGTGCATGTACCCTCTCTTACCGTCTTCAGGCCTACTGTTTTCCAAAGAATTTGTTCATCTTGCTTTTTGGTTATTTTATATCGTTGAAGCCTGAAAGCAGCATCCCCTGCCGCCCTCCTGATGGAAATATTGTTCGAATGCTGACCAGGTCCTTCTGAACTGAGCCTGTTCCCCTCATCGCTACCCAGGCCGAGCGTCCACAACAGCATTTCTTGTTTCGTAACTCTTTTGCATGTCTTGCAATGATATATGTGCAGCCCCCTGCACCAATACTTGGTTTCCGACCAGGCGGGGAATGGCTTGATACGATCAAAGAACTCTCTTTTTAAGGATCCAGCCCGATCAATTTCTGCTGGACCGATAAACAAAATCCTCCCTTTTCTGAAGCATCTCCCTTCCTGCTCGGTGGCAAACCCAAAATGAGCCTGCCATCTCAATTCACCCGTATCCGATTCGATGATTTTGAACTCGCCCAATTTGTATATTTTCATTTACAGAGTATCTCCCCTGCCCGCCGGTTTGGTCTTCAAATGTACTTCTGTGCCCTGTTTACTTTGGAATCGTTACGCTATCGTCGTCATAGATCCCCTTTTCAGCAGTTGTGTGGCAGGCCAAGCAGTTGGATAGTGAACCTATGGATTTTCGTTTGAACACACTGGGCTGAAGTTCATGGTGCTTTCTCTGAATATAGGAAATCTGGGTTATTCTTAGCGGTGTTTGATTTCCTATACTTTTGATTATTTTAGCAGATAGTTTAGCAGGGGAATAATCTGCTGCATTCGCGTTAAGATATTTAGCAATTATCGTCTTTGATTCCGGATCAACATCTATGTCTTCACCAAAATGGTCTGCAAGGCTATTAAGAATTCTGTCCCACGATCCTGAGGGTAATAATCCAGGTTGGTATGCGAAATGACAAGCCCCACAATTTTCCATGTACCTTGCATTATTCACGATTGACAGATTGCGTTTACCATTATGTTCAGAGTGTCTTCGCTCCCTTTTCTGATATCTC
>CAYUCJ010000545.1:0-1989 GCA_964443285.1 uncultured Desulfobacteraceae bacterium
TGTCGAAAGAAAAATCGTATTGAAAGTGTTCTCTCGGAAACCATCGAGAAATCTGTTGCATGATTTCTTTGTACCCGAGAAAAGCTCCATAGTAATTCCAGTGTGTATCAGTCTTGCTATAGAGACGCCCAGTGGGCTTGGCCTTTCGCAGCATATGGGTCAGGTCCAATATATGCACATTGGTATCTTTATCCAGATATTTCGCCAATTGTTCAAGACGTGTTTCTCCCTTTGCTTTTTGGATAAAACCAGGAAGATATTCTGGATACATGGTCTGTTTGTTCGGTATAACGACGAAGAGGTAACGAATCCCTTGTTCGGCAAGCCAGTCCCGCTTTCTTAAAAAATCCATTTTCCAGGCATTGAGCTGTTGCCCTTTCAAGGGAGTAAGCCCGCGAAAATCCTTGAGGAGATCGTCGCCAGTATAAAAATACCACCCATCTTTTCCTCCAATCACCTTGCGGACACCTGACTGTCCAAACCTTCTTCTCATCTCCCTTTGGTAACGATCGATGAGCACTTCTCGGAAACCAAAGTGGTCATTGTAATAGGACCTGAAGTTCTTTGGAAATTCCAGGAGAGCTGAAAAATCACCTGGGTTCCTCGGGAAAGGG
Source organism: uncultured Desulfobacteraceae bacterium (assembly GCA_964443285.1). Lineage (GTDB taxonomy): Bacteria > Desulfobacterota > DSM-4660 > Desulfatiglandales > Desulfatiglandaceae > CAYUCJ01. The sequence continues at coordinate 615 of CAYUCJ010000545.1, forward strand.
GTCAGCACCCTCTTTTCTTTATCTGACCAACTCCTGTCTGGAAAGAGCATCCACTTGAAAGGTGGCCCAAAGATAACTGTAAGAAATAGTATGATAACGGTTACGTCGGAAATCTTTTGCACTGAAGTTCTGGGCATGAGATATCCTAAAATCTAAAATATATAAAGGGGTTATATGCTGTTGCAGCCAGGCTTATGATGGAAGCATAAATGACCAGAGACAAGAGAACAAAATCGAAAAAGCTGAATACTGCTCTCAACATCGAATTCAACATTGCCGAACCTATCTCAAAAAACCTTGTCCCCATCTGTCGCAGCAGAGGATACACCGGGGCAGACAAAATGATCCCTGCACAAAGTTCCCACTTCAATTTATAGGTAAGAAACATGGCAACATTATGTTTCAATCCGGATCCATGGCCAAAACCGAACATTGCGGAAATATAGGAAAGCGCATACGCCATGGATTCAGATCGGAAAATGACCCAGCCAAGCATAACAACCAGCATGGCATAAACATGCTTTAACGGGAGAGGAAAGACTTTGAGCGCACGACCCACGAATGACCTTTCCGTTGCCAGGAACACCCCATGGAACAGTCCCCAGATTACAAAATTCCAACTTGCCCCGTGCCACAGACCGCACAGGAAGAATACAATGACCAAATTAAAATATGTTCTTGAGAGGGCCCCGCGGTTTCCACCCAAGGGGATGTAGAGATAATCCCGAAACCAGGTAGATAATGAGATGTGCCACCTTTTCCAGAACTCTCTTAGTGATCGGGAGACATAGGGATAATTGAAATTCTCCAAAATATGGAATCCAAACATCCGTCCCAGTCCGATGGCCATATCTGAGTACCCAGAGAAGTCGAAGTAAATCTGCAGGCTATAACAAATAACCCCAAGCCATGAGAGTCCGGTCGTGAGTTCTCCCGTGGGAAGTGAAAAGATTTGATCCGCCGCCAACCCCACAGAATTAGCGATAAGAATCTTTTTGCCGAGCCCGAATACAAATCGCCTGATGCCTTCGGCAAAATCTTCCTTTGTCAGGTCCCTTTGAACTATTTCGTTCGCAATGTGGCTGAAACGAACTATAGGTCCAGCAATAAGCTGAGGAAAGAGTGAGATATAAAGCCCAAGATTTATGATGTTTCTCTCCGCCGGCACGGAGCTTCTGAACACATCAATTACATAGGATAGGGCCTGAAAGGTGAAAAAGGATATCCCTATTGGAAGGTGTATAGGGGCTAAAAATAACTGATGAATTCCGAATACCTGAAAAATCGAATTCAAATTATTCACAAGAAAATTGCCGTACTTAAAAAACGCCAACAGGCCGATATTCAAGACTATAGCGGCAGAGAGATACACACG
>CAYUCJ010000546.1:0-1986 GCA_964443285.1 uncultured Desulfobacteraceae bacterium
TTTACCCGCAGCAGCCAGCCATTTTGCTATCCCGTTTTTATCCATCGCTTTTATCCATAATATCCAATTATGAAGGCTAACGACAAACTGTGCGGCGCGGTCCCTTGCGTCCGCACAAGTGCTTTGATACTAGTTATGGCCTTCAAGAAAGAACATAAGAAGGCAGTGCAAGAGACCCGTCCCGATATTTTCCCGACCTCCGACGAGCAATCCTATGGGCCCATTCTCGGCCGGGAAAATATCGGACCTGGTTGCCTCCATAATTCCATAAATGTAGGCTAGTGATCACACTTTTTCATTAACACATTTAGCGGAAAAAGGAGGCAACCATGAGATTTTACAACGAGCAACACAAATTCTATTGTGGCATCGATCTGCATGCAAGGAAAATGTACGTGTGCATCATTGACCAAAAAGGTCAAAACCAGAGCCCATCAAAACATCAAGACCGATCCCGCTTTGCTGTTCGATATCATCTTTCCCTTTCTTGAGGACATCGTTATTTGTGTCGAATGCATGTTTTCCTGGTATTGGGTGGCTGATTTTTGCGCCGAACATCATATCCCCTTCATATTGGCTCACGCCCTGTACATGAAGGCCATCCATGGCGGCAAGACCAAAAACGACAAGATCGATTCCTATAAGATCGCCAAACTGCTCAAGGGCGGTACCCTTCCCATGGCATATCCTTACCCGGCAAAAATGAGGGCAACGCGTGATCTTTTGCGAAGGCGGACCTACTTGGTGCGCCAGTGCAGCCTGCTGGTGGGCCACATCCTCAACACCAACACCCAGTACAACCTTCCGGCCTTTAACAAAAAACTGACGCGCAAATTCAACCACGAAGGCGTTGCCGAACGTTTTGACGATCCTTCGGTTCGCGCCGCGGTCGGGGCCGATCTGACCATGATCCAGGCGTACAACCGGCTGATCAAACCATTGGAATGGCAGATCGAAAAGACCGCCTGTCATCATGATCCCAACAGTCTGCATCTGCTCAGGACCATTCCCGGTGTGGGGCAGATCCTGGCATTGACCATCCTGTATGAGGTCCACGACATCAAACGCTTCGGATCTGTTCAGCGCTTTAGCTCCTACGCCCGCTTGATCCGGCCCGAGAAGGAGTCTGACGGCAAGTGGGCCGGCAAATCCAATAAAAAGATCGGCAACGCCCATCTTAAGTGGGCCATCCGGACGGCGGCCATGATCAGTCTGCGTGAATCGGACCAGGCCAAAAAGTTCGTTCAGCGCTTGAGCGCCAAGTATAATAAAGGCAAGGCCCTGGGGATCTATACGCATAAGCTGGGCCGGGCCATCTACTTTATCCTGAAAAACAAAAGGGCTTTTGATATGAAGCAATGTTTCAGTCATTAAGATTTGGGCTAAAGGCTGCCAACTTGTCACCTAACTGAGATCATTGGGCGGATCTGACCGACTCGCTGATAGGCGTTTGCAATGTGACATGATCACCCCGGCGAGTGTGGACCCATTGCCCGAAGCTCATCGCTTTGATGGGCGACAGTCTTCAGGCCCATTCCAATAATGCAATGCTTTTTGCAATGGGATTTACGCGTTTTGCCCCTTTTCCCGAGTGCACTCCTAACTGGATGGGTCCTCACGATCCAAGCCAATACGATTTGACTTCACCGGGATAAGGGAACCGAATAGATTCTAGTGCTGCCCGAAGGCGGCGAGCTGCTTGTCAAAGAACTGTTTTGGCAATGCGGTCACTCTCGATAGATGTTTGGTGCAGACCGCGTGCCGCACCATTAGTTCCGGCGCGTGTTATTGTCTGACGCTCACAGTAGAAAGCAAAAGCCGAATCGCAGTACCTGTTGCTTGAGCCTTGTGTCTGTCGTTAAGAACGGAAGCGAAAAAACAATCCGATTCTAAGGAGGTATTATTTTCTCTTGACTTCCGCGGCCATATAGATGTTAGTAACTTATTTCCAGTTTGCTTATATATTCTTCAAGATCGTCCCACCAT
>CAYUCJ010000547.1:0-1966 GCA_964443285.1 uncultured Desulfobacteraceae bacterium
TCGGTGATCAACACCGTATCGGACTATTTTATCAACATGAACGCCAATGAGGGCAGTCAATTTGAAACAGCCGAAAACACATCAATGATGATTCGGAACGCCCGTGGTGTCTTTGCTGACTTTTTCAATTCCACCTGGGATGAAATCGTATTCGGCGCCAATATGACCACCCTGAACTTTGCTCTGGCCCAGGCCTTGATGCGAGAAATGACGGCCGGGGACCGCGTGCTTATTACGGAAATAGACCATGAGGGAAACCGGGGACCCTGGCTTCAGCTCCGGGAACGGGGCATCATTGTGGAGGAAGTGGCGCTGGACGTAAGCACCTGTACCCTTGATATGAAAGATCTTCGGGAAAAAATATCACGGAAACCCGGAGTGGTTGCTGTAAACTACGCCAGCAACGGTGTGGGAACCGTCAGCGATGTCCAGGAAATCATCCGCATGTCCCACGACGTGGGCGCCTATACGGTGGTGGATGCCGTTCATTATGCTGCCCATGGCCCCATCGATGTGAGGATACTGGATACGGATTTTCTCTTGTGTTCGGCCTATAAATTTTTCGGGCCCCATATCGGCGTGCTCTATGGGAAAAAGGATGTGCTGAACAGGCTGCACCCTTTCAATCTGCGAACCCAGCACCAATACCCTCCTTTTGTCATGGAAACCGGAACGCTTCATCACGAAGGGATTGCCGGTGCAGCCGCGGCAGTGGAATTTATCGCCGACATAGGCCTTCGTTTCGGGCAGGATTCCGTAGGTCAGACTGACCGATTAAAAGACGACCGAAGGGATCGGATCCTGGCCGGACTCCTGGTAATTGAAAAATACGAACGAATACTGACGGAATACCTCATCGAAACTCTTACCAGCCGGGTTCCCAAAGTCAGCCTGTACGGCCCTCCGGAGGGATTCCCAAGGACTTCCACCGTCTCTTTCACCTATGACGGATACACTGCGGACCAGGTGGCCAGATACCTGGGGAGCCTCGGGATCTTTGTCTGGGGGGGGCATTTTTACGCCATCCGGCTCGTTGAACGACTGGGGCTTTTGGATCGAGGCGGACTGATCCGCATCGGCATTGCCCCTTACAATACCAGGGATGAATTGGATCGTCTGGTTGCGGCACTCAGGGATGAAGAGGCTCTCAGACGTTTTGTGAAAAACATCCATTGACCCCTATTCGTGGATGCTGAACCTGTGATGAAAGGATGGTCTGGATGGAAAGCACGGAGTTTGAAGGGAAAGTGGTGATGGTGACTGGGGCATCACGCGGCATCGGTCGAGAGATTGCCCGCCGGTTTGCAGCCCGCGGTGCACGCATCGCCGTCCACTATCATGAGAGCAAGAAGATCGCGGAGCAGACACTTGCCGACCTCCCCGGCAAATCACATGTTCTCTTGCAGGCCGATTTATCGAACACTTCTGCGGTGCAACACTTGGCAGAAAAGACCCTCCAGGAGATGGGGAAGATAGATATCCTGATAAACAATGCAGGCGTTTATGGATTTCATCCCCTAGCAACAACCACTTTTGAGGAATGGCAGCGCAGTTGGGATAAGACCCTGTCCACCAACCTGCTTGGACCGGCACACCTGTCTTTCCTCGTAGCCCGTCACATGATGAAAAGCGGCGGCGGAAAGATCATCAACATCACCTCACGAGGTGCATTCCGAGGTGAACCGGATGCCCCCGCCTATGGAGCAAGTAAAGGTGGGCTCAATGCCTTCAGTCAATCCATGGCCCAGGCGCTGGCCCCTCACAACATCTTTGTGTATGCGGTTGCACCGGGATTTGTTGAGACCGACATGACCACTTCTATGCTTGCCGGTCCCGAAGGAGATGCCATACGGGCCCAAAGCCCACTGAACCGTGTGGCAAGTCCCAAAGAGGTCGCACGGACGGTCATTTTCCTTGCCGGCGAAGGCACCGATTTTCTTACGGGATGCATTATCGACGTGAACGG
>CAYUCJ010000548.1:0-1963 GCA_964443285.1 uncultured Desulfobacteraceae bacterium
TGCCTTGATGGTGCATCAGGGAGGAGATGGTGTATGACGTCGAGCGTTGTGAGCAGCGGGTTTTCCCCATGGGAACCGGGAGTGTTCAGTCTCATGGTTTATTCCCTGATGGTCCTGGTGCTCGTCGGGGTGATCCTTTTTCTCGCCCACTGGCTGGGGGAAAAAAGGAGGACCCTTGAGAAGGCCAGGCCTTATGAATGTGGGATTATCCCCACAGGAATGGCCGGTTATCACCCTCCCGTCCCCTTCTACCTGGTTGCCGTCTTTTTTGTGGTCTTCGACGTGGAAGCCGCGTTTATCCTCTCATGGGCTGTTGCCGTGAAGGACCTCGGCTGGGCCGGGTGGCTTCAGATTTCATTCTTTATCATTCTGCTTCTGCTCACCCTGGTTTACGTGTGGAAAAAAGGAGGTCTTGATTGGGGACCCGGAACAAGCGAAAAGAGCGGAACCTGATTTTCCGCAATATGGACGCCCTGGTCAACTGGTCCCGGCAATACAGCCTGTGGCCCCTTTTTTTCGGGCTCTCCTGCTGTTTTATCGAGGAATCCGTCTCCTTTACATCCCGCTACGACATCTCCCGTTTCGGCGCCGAAGTCCTCCGCGGCAGCCCCCGACAGGCCGATCTTCTCATTGTATCCGGAACGGTCTTCAAGAAGATCGCCCCGGTGGTCCTCCGGCTTTATGAACAGATGGCAGAACCCAAGTGGGTGATTTCTATGGGATCTTGTTCCAACTGCGGAGGAATGTACGATGTGTACAGCGTGGTGCAGGGTGTGGACCAGTTTCTGCCGGTGGATGTCTATATCCCCGGGTGTCCCCCCAGGCCCGAAGCGGTCCTGCAGGGTTTGATCAAACTTCAGGAGAAGATCCGGTCCGAGAGGCCAACACGTTCCATCCTGCACCTGGCCGGGGGTGTTCAGGGGACCACGAGGCCGGTCCTCGTGGATGGCCGGACCAAGTCCAGGGACCCCCGCGGGCCGGGTTACCAGGGCACGCCCGTCAGGGGCACATCGGTAACGCCTTCCGCCTTTCAGGAAAGCCGATCTGAATTGATGTGGGGGCCGCCGGCCCATCGGACCAAATTGGGTGAGCGGGACATGTCGCTTGCCCGGGCCCTGCAGGAGCGCTTCGGTCCATCCGTCAGGGAATCAGTCGAGACTTCCGACATGCCGACCTTCCATGTGGAGGAAGGAAGCATCAAAGACGTCTTGCGCTTCCTGAAAACAGAAGCGGACCCCAGGTTCCTCCGCCTCGATGACCTGACGGCCGTGGATGAATCCGCACGCCGCGAACGGGAGAACTTCCCGGACTACACACTGGTCTACCAGCTTCTTTCCTACGAATCCGCCAGCAGGGTGCGGCTCAAGGTGGGGTTGACGGGTATGGACCCCGTTATCGGGACCATGACCGATGTGTGGCCTTCGGCCGACTGGTATGAACGGGAAATCTTTGATCTCTTCGGTATCCGATTTGAAGGCCATCCCCGTCTGCGCCGACTGATCATGCCCCATGACTGGGAGGGACATCCCCTGCGAAAAACCTATCCCGGCCGCGCAACCGAAATGGTTCCCTATACCTTGGACCACGCCCGGAAACATCAGCCCCTCGATGGCGGCATCTATCTGAAAAGGGATAGCGGTGGGGAAGAACTCCTGTTGAATGTGGGGCCCAATCACCCCAGCACCCATGGGCTCATGCGGTTTATCGTCTCGCTCCAGGGGGAGGTGGTCACGGCCCTCGATATGGATATCGGTTACCACCATCGGGGCGTTGAAAAGATCGGGGAGCGACAGTCCTGGCACCAGTTCATCCCTTACACGGACCGGGTGGATTATTTGAGCGGTGTGGCCAACAACCTCTCGTACCTCACGGCGGTGGAAACCCTGGCGGGGATACAGGTCCCTGACCGGGCCCAGTTCATCCGGGTCATGCTCAGCGAGTTGTTCCGCCTCTCCAACCATCT
>CAYUCJ010000549.1:0-1959 GCA_964443285.1 uncultured Desulfobacteraceae bacterium
GCGTCCATACCTTTGAGGAGGGCATCAACTTCATCTTGAGAGAGTATCTGGTTCACGTGTTTCTTCTTCCTGTTGGCCGGTTGGCCGGTTGGCAATCAAATATCCTTTTTCCATTTGCCCTGCGCCATGTGCCTTACGCCTTACACCTGTCTTTTTGGTTGGCCCGTTGACCGGTTGAAGGCCTCCCCAGTGTCCACTTTGCACTTCGCACTACGCTTCTCACTGTACAATGAACTCCGTAAAATAGACGTTTTTCACCTTGCCCGTTTTCAGATATCCGTTCAGCATTCCCAATATTTCTGCGCGCAGTTGGTATTTTCCGGACAGGTCATTGACCTCTTTGAAGCTCTTGCTGCTGAGCAGTGTCAGGATGCCGTCTCGAAACTGAGGCAATCTCTTGCCCACTTCGGATCTCAATTCCTCCTTGTCCAGTTCCAGTTCTATCTTGACCTTCAGGTAGCGCTTACCCATGGGCTCCATCAGATTGACGATGAAGGCCTCCATAGGATAAATGGGGCCTATGTCCGGCTTTTCAATTTTGCTGATCTTCTTTGCGACCTTGTTTGTTTCGCCTCTGCCGATCATGTTGTTCAATATGCCGGTCTTCCAGGCAAAAGCGCCTCCTCCCAGGAGCAAAACCATCAGAAGTGCAAGAACAATGAGTTTCAGGGGCGGTTTTCCGGCCTTGGTCTCCTCATTTTCTGCTGTCTCCTGCCCTTCAACCTTTTTTCCCTCACCAGCCTTTTCTTCCTTTTCTGCCATGCGATTGTCTCTCCTATACCTACAACCAAGGTCTCACTGTTCTCCTATTTGAAAGAACTTTCCCGCATCTGGGGCGGCAAATACGCATTGAGTTTCTGCTCTATGACCCTGGGGTTTTCCCCCTTGGCTATGGAAATGACACCCTCCGTCATCAGGTCCTTCACCATGACCTCGGCACCGCTCCTGTTTTTCAGTTTTCCGGCAATGGGGAGGCACAGGATGTTGGCCATCAGAGCCCCGTAAAAGGTCGTCAAGAGGGCCACGGCCATTGAAGGCCCGATGGTGCTCGGGTCATCCATGGTTTGCAGCATTTGGACCAACCCTATCAGCGTCCCGATCATTCCCATGGCGGGCGCAAATGTCCCAATGGTAGTGAAAATCTCAGCGCCCAGTTTGTGCCGGTCTTGAATGGCCACCACTTCCGTCTCCAGGATCTCTTTAATGGACCCCGGCTCAAGACCGTCTACCGCCAGTTGGAGTCCTTTTTTCATAAACTGATCAGAGGTTTCGTTGGCGCTCGCTTCGAGGGCAAGAATGCCTTCCCGCCTGGCAATTCCGGCGAGGCTCACGAAATTGCTGATGACCTCTTTGGCCGTTATCTGTCTGTGCAGGAAGGCGTTCTTGACGACATTGACGACTTTCAGCATATCAGGGAGCGGGTAGTTGATCATGGTGGCGCCGAGAGACCCACCCACCACGATGAGAACTGAAGGGATGTTGACAAAAAGACCTAGGCTTCCTCCCATTAGGATGGCAGAGAGAACAAGGGCAAATGCCGAAACTATACCGACCAGGGTTGCAATATCCATGGGATGCACGTCTCCAATGATAATCTCTCAATCGCAATACTATTAAGCAACCACCGTGCCAGAAGCTCCCCTGTGGAACATCTGCTTTTTCACCGAGTTTTTATTTAATTAATTCAAAAGGATAAACAGATAGGAATGGAAGCTTGATGTGACCTTGAAACAAAAGCGGAGAGAATTTGTCAATTTATTGACGCGACATGGTGAGTCTGGAGTCAAGAGTCGCAACTCGTGACCCCGGACTCCAGACTTGTTACCTGTCTTTATCTTTTCAGGTTGATCAAATCGGCCAGCATCTGATCCGTGACCGTGATGATCTTGGAATTGGCCTGAAAACCCCTCTGCGTGGTGATCATCTTGACGAACTCGTTGGCAATATCCACGTTGGACT
>CAYUCJ010000550.1:0-1940 GCA_964443285.1 uncultured Desulfobacteraceae bacterium
AGCTTGAAATAGGTATGATTCTCAAAAAGGGCACGTATCACGGCGGACTGATGGTCATCCGAGACCGACTCGCCAAAAACAAGCTGGGCCAGGTAGCGATGACTGAAACGTTCCTTTTCATCCCTGACGAGCTCCCACAACTCCCTGACCCTGACGCGCGCTTTCAATTCTTCCCTTAGAGACTCCGCCTTTGTCAGCCATTCAAGCTGTTCCTCCCGCGGTTTCAGTGGATCGATGCCGGAAGAAGAGATGAGCAACACCCTCTTGGGTGAGACATTGAGCTCACGGTTGTTCGCAGTCATCAGGTGAAGTTTGTTCACGCTGTCATGGAGACACAGGGTGGAAACAAGCTTTCCCTGTTCAATAAATTCGACTATTTTTCCTTGATTCATCGATTCTTCTTCAGTTCCGAAAAAGTTCCTTCATAGAATCTTCGACGACCCCTCACGGAGGCCCGACACAAACCGGGCGTCCTTTCAAATTAAAATGGAAAGGCTGTTCTAACCCCCAAAAAACTCATATTTACTGGAAGAGGCTTCGCATTCGGCAGGCGAATCAGGGAAAATGAATATTTTCGCCTTTGCTCGGTAATAGTTTAAGTAACAAGCCCGGCTGGTTCTGTCAACAGGCGTGATTTTCCTCTTGAACCATCCGGTCAATAAAACTTTGATTTCTGAAACAGGTCCTGCCGGCCTTGATCAGGCATCCACAACATATTGGAATCAATGGATTCCCGCTCCCCAGTGGAAGTCTAGGACAAGCTTTTCGGGAATGACTGAAAAAGGCAATAATGGAATTTTTGCAAAGTCTTCAATATTCTGATAAGATGCAAAACAAATTTTTTCACATGGGGATACGATCAAAATGAAACAATTCTTGTTTGCCGAAAGGTTGGCGGGTCTGCGAAAGTGCATGCTGGAAAAAGAAGTGGATGCCGTCTGGATCGTTCAGTCCGAAAACCGCAGGTATCTTTCCGGCTTCCGGGCCTCCGACCTCCAGATTACCGAGTCCTCCGGATCCCTCCTGATCACACGGGACCTTTGTTTTCTCCTCACCGATTCGAGGTATTCCGAAGAGGCCGCTGGAGAGGCCTCAGGGTTTGCAGTCAAGACCTACAGTGAGGGGATTGTCGAAGGGTTGTCAGGCCTCCTGGCTGAAGGCCGTGTGCCCAGCCGGCTGGGTTTTGAAAAGGATTATGTCACCTGGGGGCTTCACCAGGAACTGGAGAAAAGGCTCCAGGAACTTCCAGCACCGGTCCAGCTGGTACCCCTCTCGGGGATCGTCGAGGATATGAGGGAAATCAAAGAAGAAAGCGAGGCCGCGGCTCTCAGGGCCTCCGGGAAGATGTTGTGCGCCGTTATGGAGGCAACCATCGGATTCATGAGACCCGGTCTCACCGAGCGTGAAGTGGCGTGGAAAGTGGAAGCGCTCACCAGGGAAGTCGGCGCCCAGGAGACGGCCTTTCCTCCCATTGTTGCCTCGGGCCCGAACAGCGCACTCCCCCATGCGGTTCCAACAGACCGAGTTTTAAAAGAAAACGAACCCGTCATCCTCGATCTGGGGGTCAAACTGGACGGGTACTGCTCGGACATGACCCGCACCGTTTTTCTCGGTGAACCCCCGGACGATTTCAACGAGATCTACGGGACCGTTCGAAGGGCCCAGGCAGCGGCCTTGGAGGCCATACGCCCCGGCGTTGAAAGCACTTTTGTCGATAAGACGGCCAGAGATATCATTCAGGACGCCGGATTCGGACCGTTTTTCGGGCATGGACTGGGGCACGGTGTCGGCCTGGCCGTCCATGAAGGACCGAGACTTACCCCCAGGAAATCCGTTGCACTCAAAAAGGGGATGGTGACAACCGTTGAGCCAGGCATCTATATACCGGGCAAAGGCGGTGTCAGGCTCGAAGAAATGGTTCTCATTACCGGTGAAGGGAT
>CAYUCJ010000551.1:0-1931 GCA_964443285.1 uncultured Desulfobacteraceae bacterium
CCGGTTTCAACGGCATTTTCATTTCTGGCCCACGCCCTCCTTGCCACACCGCCCATGACATCCCAGGGAATGGCCAGCCGGATGATGTCGTCCACCCGTTCACTCCCGTCAAGCACCAGGCCGAAACCCCCGTTGATGGCCTTGCCTATGCCGACCCCGCCGCCATTGTGGAGTGAGATCATGCTCATTCCCCTTGCCGCGTTTCCCGCAAAGCATTGGGTAGCCATGTCGGCCATGATATTGCTGCCGTCCCTGATATTGGCGGTTTCTCTGAAGGGTGAATCCGTTCCCCCTGTGTCGTGGTGATCCCGACCGAGCATGACCGGGCCTATGTCACCGTTGCGGACCATCTCGTTGAATTTGAGGGCGATATTCATCCTGCCCATGGCATCCTGATAGAGAATCCTGGCCTGGGTTCCCACGACCAGGTTGTTCTTCTTGGCATCCCGAATCCAGGCGTAGTTGTCCCGGTCCTGGAAGCGTCGCTCCGGATCGATGCAGGACATGGCCGCCCGGTCCGTTTTGTCCAGATCCTCAGGACGTCCGCTCAGGCAGACCCACCTGAAGGGGCCGTAACCATAGTCGAACATCATGGGTCCCATGATATCCTCAACATATGAGGGAAAAATAAAGCCATCCATGGGGTCCTTGCCGTTCCTGCAGATTTCAGGAAGTCCGGCATCGAAGACCGCCTTCAGGAAGCTGTTGCCGTAATCAAAAAAATAGGTGCCACGATCCACCAGGGCCTTGATGAGGTGGAAATGGTGTCTCAGGGACGCATCGACCAGTTCTTCGAATCTCTTGTGGTCGCTCCTGAGCATTTCCGTGCGCTGTTCAAAGGTCAGGCCCTGGGGACAATAACCGCCGTCGTATGCCACGTGGCAGGAAGTCTGGTCGGAAAGGAGATCGATATCAACGTTGTTTTCCACCGCATATTGGAGGAGATCGACGATGTTTCCATGGAAAGCAATGGCGATACTTTCCTTGTTTTTCCGGTGGCGCTCTGCCACCCGGAACGCCTCGGATGGAGATTCAGAGATCCTGCTGATCCAACCCTGCTGGCGGCGTGTCTCTATTCGTGAATAATCCACTTCGGCAATGATCCCTACTCCCCGTCCGATTTCCACGGACTTTCCTTGAGCGCCGCTCATGCCGCCAAGACCTGATGACACGAAAAGTCTTCCCGACAGATCACTTTCCGCAGAGAGATGAAACTTCTTCCTGGCCGCGTTCAGTAGCGTGCCGTAGGTCCCGTGAACGATTCCCTGCGGGCCGATGTACATCCACCCGCCCGCCGTCATCTGCCCGTAGTTGGCTACGCCAATGGCCATGGCCCTGTGCCAGTTCTGGTGGTCATCGAACATCCCCACCATGAGTCCGTTGGTGATGATGACGCGCGGCGAATCCGGGCCGGACGCAAAAAGGCCCAAGGGATGTCCCGACTCGACCACCAGGGTCTGTTCCCGGGTCAGGACTTCCAGGTAACGCCTGATGAGTTGATATTGCATCCAGTTCTGGCAGACCTGTCCGGTTTCCCCGTAGGTGACGAGTTCATAGGGGTAGAGCGCTACGTCAAAGTCCAGGTTGTTGTCTATCATGACCTGAAAGGCCTTCCCTTCTATGCACCGGCCTTCGTAACTGTCGATGGAAAGCCCTTTTATCCTGCCGGAAGGTCTAAAGCGGTATCCGTAGATCCTTCCGCGTGTAAGCAATTCGTCCAGGAACTCCGGGGCCAGGGAAGCGTGCCATTTCTCGGGGATATACCTGAGTCCATTCTTCAGCGCCAGGACCGTGTCTGCCTTTGAAAGTGAAAACTGTCGCTTGGGCGCCCTTCGGATAGACCCATTAAAATCAGGCCTCTCGGACATTTCATGAAAAATGGTGTCAAGCTTGATTGTCATTGCATCTGAGGGATCGATGTTGTTTTCCAT
>CAYUCJ010000552.1:0-1913 GCA_964443285.1 uncultured Desulfobacteraceae bacterium
GATTTTCCTCATTATGGCGTGCTTTGGAACCTTTCACACCCTGACAGCCAGGCAGAGCATCAAATCGGCCATTTGCTCAATGGGCATTAGCCGTTCGACATACGCGATCATACGCTCTTCGACATCATTGTCATTGCTTGTTCTGTCGCTGGTGGTCCTGTTTGGACATGCCCAAACCACCCGGGCACTCTTCAGGCCGGTTCTGGGGTTGCCGGCAATCGTGCCGACGATGTTTGCCTTCTGGATCGCTGGAATGGCACTGGGGCAGGTGGCGAAAGACCGCCGCCTGCCCCAGTTATTTGATGTGAAAGAATATCCGAAGGTATTTTTCTTTTCAGGTGCTTACAGCATCTGCCGTCACCCCATGTACGCGGGGTGGCTCATTGCAACCTGGGGGATTCTTCTCAGCAAACCCTATCTGCTCACCGTGCTTTACAACGCACTGATTACCCTCTTCGTTGTGTATGAATCCCTCCGGGAAGAAAAGCGGATGACCGAACTGTTCGGGGACAAATACTTGGACTACAAGAAAAGCGTCCCCTTTCTGATCCCTTACGGATTCCTGAAAAAACCGTAACCCTTACAAGCGAAAAGGCCTGCGCTTGAGGAAACGGCCGGTCCCCGGTTTGCCCACGAATTTTCCCTCGATCACGATGATCTGCCCGTTTGAAAACACGACCTTCGGCACTCCCTTCCCTTTGAAGCCCTCATACGGGGTGTAATCCACGTTCTGATGGTGGGTCTTGGCGCTGATCTCAAAAGGCGCCTTGGGGTCGAAAAGGACCAGATCCGCGTCGCTGCCCACGGCCACAGTGCCCTTTTGCGGAAAAAGGCCGAAAATTTTCGCCGGCGCGGTGGAAACCAGTTCCACAAAGCGGTTTAGACCGATGCGTTTCTTGTTGACGCCTTCGTGAAAGAGCAGCATGACCCGGTGTTCTATTCCGGGTGCACCGTTTGGGATGGCGGCAAAGCTCTTCTTACCCTTGTCTTTCTGCCCCTTGAAGTTGAAGGGGCAATGGTCCGTGGAGACGACCTGAAGATCACCGGAGCCGAGCCCCTTCCACAGGGGATCCCAGTTGGATTTGTCCCTCAGAGGGGGAGACATGACATATTTGGCACCCTGAAATCCCGGTTCCAGGTAGTTCCTGTAGGATTTGAGGAGATATTGGGGGCAGGTCTCGGCCAGGACGGGGAACCCGGCGTCCCTGGCCTCCTTCACCTTGTCGAGCGCCTCTCTGCAACTGAGATGGACGATGTAAATGGGGGCCCCGGCCATCCGGGCTATGGCGATTCCCCGACCCGTAGCCTCGGCCTCCGCCTCGGGTGGACGGCTGAGGGCATGGTATTTGGGTTCCGTCTTTCCCCGGGCCAGAAGATCGTTGATGAGGATGTCCAGGATATCGCCGTTTTCCGCGTGGATCATGACGAGTGCACCGGCCTTCCTGCTTGCCTTCAGGATCCTGTAAAGGGCACCATCATCGATCATCAGGGCGCCCTTGTAGGCAAGGAAGCACTTGAAACTGGTGACGCCTTTTGCGACCATTTCCGGGATTTCGGCCATGACCCTGTCATTGAGATCGGTGATGGCCACGTGAAAGCCGTAGTCGATGACCGCCTTTTTCCCGGCCTTCTTCATCCAGGTATCCAGTGTCCCCTTGAGGCTCATTTTTTTTCCCTGGATGGCGAAGTCAACCAGGGTGGTGGTCCCGCCGAAGGCGGCCGCAACGGTGCCCGTTTCAAAGTCGTCGGATGAAAAACTCCCCATGAAGGGCATGTCCAGGTGGGTGTGAATATCGATGCCGCCGGGCAGGATGTATTGCCCCTTGGCATCAACCACCTCTCCTGCCGGCTCTTTGATCTTTTTGGCGATCTGGACGACCTTGCCGTTCATGACCCCAACCTCGGCCCGATAG
>CAYUCJ010000553.1:0-1909 GCA_964443285.1 uncultured Desulfobacteraceae bacterium
CAATAAAAAGGTGGTCGGAAGATCCGGCCAGTTCTATAATCTTTCTGCAGTTTTCGGGGTTTGCCTGCACGTCCGTCACGTAGGTTACCTTCTGCCCGGGAGAAATCCGGGCAATGGTTTCAGCGAGGCTACCCAGTATGAAAGTCTTTTCACAGGTCAAACCCGGTGCCTCTGAAGGTAAGACCCGAAAAGGGGTTTCCGGATCCTTTTTCTCGTGGAGGGCCGCTTTGAAACGGTTGAGCCAGGGGCCCACCGGGAGCCCCGTTTCCTTTAGCGCTTTTTTGATGATGTTGACAGAAAAGTCTTCTTGAAGGGCGAGGCCGAGGCAGGGAATCCCGTGGTCGAGCAGGACGCCCTTCATGGAGAAAGAGGGTTCCCTGAGGAGTGGACCGGAGGAGGATTCCACCACGACTGTTTTTTTCGCCCGAAAGGCCTCGCGGCAGACGTAGGTGTTGGTGACCTTGTGGGTCGGGCCTATTTCAGTGGCACGGATCAGGAAGTCCGTCTTGTATTCATGCACCAGATTCCAGGTGTAGCCGGCAAGTCTTCCCTCCACCCGTTGAAAGAATCCTGGCGGGCCGAATAGGTGGAGCGTCTTTTTTCTCCCAAGGCATATCCGGAGCAGGCTGTCAAAACCGACGAAATGGTCCATGTGCGCATGGGTGACGAAGACATGGGTGATCTTGAGAAGCTCCCCGGCGGATAGGTTTCCAAGGCTTCCCAGATCAAAAAGCAGGGCCCTTTTTTCGTAACGGAACGGGACGTACAATCCGGGATCGGAAAAGGGGTCATTGACAAGCCTGGGAAGAAAGGTTCGGGGCATATTAGATGTATCCGTAAAAAGCTGATTTATGCTGCATCCGCTGGCTGTGAACAACACGGGTGATAGAACCATTGGGCCGAATCTGACACTCTTTTTCAGACGCTTTCTAAACACGCCGGAGGGGATGGACGCCCATTTGGGGTCTAAAGTTAACCATTAGAGAACGCGAGGGCTTCTGGAGACGTAAACCCCAAATAGCCGTCCATGTCGAGGCCCTGTGCCAAGCGCACTACGAGAAAGCGTCCGAAAAAGAGTCTCAGATTCTCTTCATGAGAGCCACGATTTCATTGGAAGTCCGTCCATGGACACGTTGATGACTTATTAACAAGTCATCATATTTGACAAATACTAGCAAATATGACATGTTTCGCCAAGGGAAAGAACCTTTTTGGGGAATCGACCGATGACCTTGACCAAGTCCGATCTCGTAAGACATGTGAGGGAGAACGTCCGGCTGAAAAAGCCCAAGAAAGACCCACAGAGATATCTGTTCCCCGAGATGGATTGCGTGTTTTTTTCCAGGAATCAGGCAGCAAGTATCGTGGACAGCCTCTTGGAGATTATCAAGACTACCCTGGCCAATGGCCGCGATGTGGGCATTGTCGGCTTTGGAAAATTTCAGGTCAAATTCAAGTGGGCCAGGAGCGGGAGAAACCCCCAGACCGGGGAGAGGATTATCCTAAGGTCCAGACGTGTGGTTGCGTTCCGTCCATCCCGGAAAATCCGGGACCGGATCAACCGGAAAATTTGAAACTTGAAACTATTCAAACACCAGCTTCCCGTCTTTCAAATCCACCTTAATGTGACTGCCTTCCCTGATATCTCCTTCCAGGATCTTGACGGCAAGTGGATCCTGTATGAGGTGCTGGATGGTCCGTTTCAGGGGCCTGGCACCGTAAACGGGGTCAAAACCGGCATGGGCCAGGAACGCTTTTGCCTCTTCCGTCAATTCCAGTCCGATCTTCTTCCCCTCCAGTCGGCGTTCCAGGATATTCACCTGGATATCCACAATTTTCTTTATTTCTTCCTGGCCCAGGGAATTGAAGATAACGATTTCATCGATTCGATTCAGGAATTCAGGCTTGA
>CAYUCJ010000554.1:0-1908 GCA_964443285.1 uncultured Desulfobacteraceae bacterium
AGGACCACGCTGGGCGGAACCATGATGCCCAGGGAACTGCCGGCTTGGACGACGCCGGTTATCATTACCTTGTCATAATTGCGCTTAAGCATTTCCGGCAGGGCGATACTGGCGCCAATCGCCATGCCGGCGACACTTAGGCCGTTCATTGCTGCGATTGCGATCATAAGTCCCATGGTTCCGATGGCCAAACCACCGTTGATCGGCCCCATCCAGACATGAAACATCCGGTAGAGATCGTCCGCAATTCCTGACTCGGAAAACATATACCCCATGAAAACGAACATTGGCAACGTGAGGAGCGCATACCAGTTCATCAGGACAAAGGCTGCGTGAAACGGCATCTCCGAAGCGCCCTTGCCCCATAGAACGAGAGCGAAAAGCGTAGCCACCGCTCCTATCGCAGCAAAGATTCGCTGTCCGGTAATCAGCATGACCATCATGGCCACGAACATCAGGATGGCGATAAGTTGGTAGCTCATGTTATATTTCCTCCCCTCTCGCCGTTGCCAGGTCTTTGAAGAATTCGGCGAAGGCCTGCAGTAGCATCAGCACGATTCCGATGACCATAACAAGCTTGATGGGAGCCAGCGGCGGCCCCCAAGGGGTATAGTTTTTCTGCCCGTATCGTAACGCATATTCAAGGCCGGAAAGGCCGCCGATGAGGAGAAACACCACGTAGAAGATAAGGAAAGGGGCGGTGATGAGATCGACCACGGCCTTGCCCTTCGCCGACCACCGGCCATAAAAAAGATCCATTCTCACATGCCCCTTCAGAATCACGGAGTAGCCGCCGCCCAGCAAATAATAAGCGGCCATAAGGAATTCAATGATTTCCACTACCCATATGTGGGGTTTATTAAAGAAGGCTCTCGATAGGGATTCAAACACCAGAATAGCCGTCATGACCAAAACTATATACATTGAAAACTCACCTACGACCCGATTCACGGCCTCAATCCATCTCACATATGCCCGTATCGCTTTCGGCATATTAAACTCCTTGCTTAATGTTCCTCAGATCCCGATTCATCCTAAATCTATATAAACAACACTGCTGGAGCCCGGATAAGTTTTCGCTGCACATTCCGGGTTGAAACAGATATCTCCGACTCCGCCCGTCGCTTGAACTCCAATCGACCGGGCCGGTTCAAATCAGCGTTCGAAAAAAGCAGCCTTCCCGGCCTGATTCTGCCTTGGGGCCGGGAAAGCTGCCTCTCTAAGTGTCCTCAACGCCTGGCGTATGATGCATCAATAGCGGTAGGGAGGACCGGCCTTTATCATGGTTTCATTGTAATCCTTCAGTATTTCCACAACCTTCTTGTTTCTGGGGCTCTTTTGGGCAATCTCGTCCCAGAATTTGTGCGCTTCAGTTTCCACTTGCTTCCACTCTGCTTCGGGGATGGAGGTCAGCTCCAGCTTGCCGCCCTTGACGCGGTAATGGGCCTCGCCCCACCAGTACCAGTACTGTCTGTGATAATGGGAATAGTCGATTGCCATTCGGAACAGGGCCTGCAGGTGCTTGGGCACTTTTTTCCAGGAGTCGGTGTGGACAAAGTATGAGCCCACCCAGGCGCCGGAGATGGGGTTCGTCAGGTAGTACTTGGTCACATCAGCCCAGCCGACCGTGTAGTCTTCGGTGATGCCCGACCATGTAACGCCGTCCAGATCATGCGTCTGCAGGGCCATTTGAACATCCTCGTAGGCGAGGGTCACCGGGACAACCCCGAACCGCTGCATGAACTTGCCCCCAGTGGGGAACATATACACCCTCAGGCCCTTCAGATCTTCCAGGTGCCGAATCGGCTTGGTGGTGGCGAAATTGCAGGGATCCCAGCTTCCCGCACTCAGCCAGGTGACCCCCGGTATCTCGGAGTAGGCTTCCTCCCAGATTTGGTTGAGCCCATA
>CAYUCJ010000555.1:0-1906 GCA_964443285.1 uncultured Desulfobacteraceae bacterium
ACCCGAAGACTCTCTTCAAAGAGGATGAAGAGGCCATTGATGAGATCCTTCACCAGGGTCTGCGCGCCGAAACCGACGGCCAAACCCACGATGCCGGCCCCTGCCAGTATGGGAGTGGTGTTTACCCCCACACGATCCAGGACCACAATGCCGCCGATAAATCCGGCGGCGATATTGACGCATGTCCTGACAATAGGGACCAAGGTCTTCTTTTTTTGTGTAACCGTCTTCCTTTTCTTTCCCTTCTTCTTTTCCTTTATCAAATAATCACTTAGAAAGTTGCTAATCTCAATGATTGCAAAAACCGTCCCTATGGTTATGATGATGGCAATGGCCCTGAGGATGATCAAAGATCCTGTCTTCGATGCCACAAACTCTGAAACAGGGATCCCCCAGACCTCGGCGGCTACCCCTGCAGCCAGAATAAAAATAATCACCCTCAGGGCCTTCCTGAAGATGGCAATATAGCGGTTTGTTTTTTCCTCAAGCCCGGGAAACCTCTCTTTTACTTTTTCATTGACGGCAAAGAATTTTTTGAAAAGCCGCTCCTGAAAACCCAGGGCCAGGATGACAGTCAGAAGGGTTAAGCCTGTAAAGAAGCTCGCCCTTAAGAGATAAGAAAAACCCCTCTCATACTCGGCCAACTCAAACAGAAAGATAGCCCAAACATAGGCTATGACCAGAACCGCCCAATAATGGACCACCGATTTGATCACCCCCGGGTATCGTTGCTTCAAAAGGGCCTTATCACCCTCTTTTTTCCTGGAGTTCTGGTATCTGGCCCGGATTTCCCTCGCCACCTGCATGATGAACACGCTGATCACAAATGGAAATACGACAAGAAGAATCCCCCTGACAAAGGCAAAGGATGGAGGGGCAACCTGAAGGATATTCAAGAACTGGACAACCACGAAATAGAGGGCTGTATAATGAGCAAATCGTTGTCCCCAAATCCAGTAGTAATTTGCCGTTTCATCGTTAATGGGCAAAATGCGGGTTTGGGCCGCATCAGGTGAAACCAGCGCCCGAAGGATTTTGAGGGCCAGGTGATAGAAAAACAGGATTGTGAAAAAAACAAGAGCCAGGGAATGCCCAATGGGAAAGGATGGAAACAGCTTGAACAGGATAAACAGGGAGGCCAAAAGGACCCCGTAAGGGATCAGAGTAAGCAGGACTTGAGCCGCGTTGGGGATAAGTTTATGAATGAACTTTATCGGTCCTTCGGTTGTTTTGGGAATGAATTTCTTCAGGAATAAACTCAGAAGAAATGCAATCACGATTCCCGCTACGATATCCGCCAGTAATTTTAGAAAGTTCGCACGGTTTTCACGCTGCGAGAGAAAAGACTTGACTCTCTCATAGACCAAAGGGGTTTTTCTGACGAGAGAAGCGGTGCCGGACGCGGTTCCCACGACTTTCGTCGACAGGGTCTTGAACTTATCAAAGAACTGTTCGATGATGAGTAATTTCCTTCCCTTTTCTTCCTCGGGCTTTGCCGATGCCCCCTTGTCTTTTCCCATGGCGGCTTCGTTGGCCTGGATGAGATTCTTCAGCGTCTTGACGAAGACCGCCCTCCTGTCGGGGTCCTCGATGAGATCCACAACCCCCTGCACTTCCTTTGTGGTGATCCGCTCCTTTTCCTGGCCATAGGCCTTTCCCCCTGTCAAGAACGCCATAACCATCAAAAAGGAAAGAAATATCGTTGCCTGGTATCTCTTCAATTGCATCTCACTCCCCCTTTAATGCACCTTTTCATGTTGAATCGGAACGTGTATTCGTCCGGGTAGCAGTCGAGATGTTCATGCCTATCCATGGACATGTATCATTTGAATGTATCCAATAACCTTTCAAAAGACTTCCGATCGATTTTCTGCTTTACGAGGCTCTTGTCTTTGATTGCTGATTG
>CAYUCJ010000556.1:0-1899 GCA_964443285.1 uncultured Desulfobacteraceae bacterium
ACTATCGATGCATTCCATTTATAGAAAGCCTGATCGAATCGCCTGCTCAATCCCGGGTTCGCGAAAAAAAGGACCCCAACAAGGGATGCCACAACGAAAGCAAGTATCATCTGATGTATGGTCGTTCTTGGAGTCATGGAATTTGTGACATTGCACTCATTGTGCCAAAAGAATAGGGTTAAGAATATGCAACCTGTATACATCAAAGAAAAAATTCATGTCAAAGAAAAATGAAGACTGTTTCAAAGGCTGATTTCATATTGCTCCACATGAAATTGATCCTTGGCGATGACAATGATGCGCTTTTTTGTCCGTCTTTCGAGATCCATGACCGAATCCCGCTCATCCTCTCGCATGCAGTTTTCAATCTCCGGGTGGACCAGGACATAGACAGGTCCGTCGTCCGGCAGATCGGTAAATTCTCTTTCGAGATCCCTGAAAATCTCATAACAGGTGGTCCTCTTTGATTTGAGTGTTCCCCGGCCTTCACAATAGAAACAGGGCTCACTCAACATCCTGTTCAGGTTCTCTCTGGTCCTTTTCCGGGTCATCTCGATGAGTCCAAGGTCGGACATGGGAAGGATGTTGGTTTTGGCGCGGTCTTTATCCATGGCCTCTTTCAAGGCGCTGAACACGCGTTCCCGATTGGATTTTTTCTCCATGTCGATGAAGTCGATAACGATTAGCCCTCCGATATTGCGGAATCGCAACTGGTAGGCAATCTCTTTGAGGGCCTCCAGGTTGGTCTTAAGGATCGTTTCCTCCAAGTTTCTTTTTCCCACATAACTCCCCGTATTGACATCGATGGAAGTGAGGGCTTCGGTCATTTCTATGACAATATACCCTCCCGACTTCAGCCAGATCTTTTTTTCGAGCGCCCTCGAAATTTCCATCTCGATGCCGTAGGCGTCAAAAATAGGATCGGGTCCCTCGTAGAGTTCCACCGAGTGTTTGAGGCTGGAGGCAAATGTGTCGATAAAAGAAAGGATGTCCTTATATTCTTCGCCGCTATCCACAATCAACCGATCCACCTCTCTTGTGAAAAGATCCCGCACGGCCCTGAGGGAGATATTCAAGTCCTTGTGCAGGATGCTGTGGGCGGAGGATTTGTCCATTTTTCTCCTGACGTTGTCCCAGATTTTCAAAAGAAAATCCATCTCGGACTTGAGTTTTTCTCTTGAGTCGCCCTCACTCACGGTCCTGGCAATAAACCCGAAGCTGTTCGGCCTTATCTCTTCAATAATATTTCTCAGCCTTTCCCTTTCCTCCCGATCCTCTATCCTGCGGGAGATGCCGATGTGGTTCACCGTGGGCATCAATACCAGGTGCCTGCCGGGCAGGGATATGTGGGAGGTCACCCTTGCCCCTTTTGTTCCCAGGGGCTCTTTGGCCACCTGAACCATGATATCCTGCCCCTCGTGAAGCAACTCTTCGATCTGAAAGGTAATCTTGTCCAGCTCGGGCGAATCTTCCTCATCATGGTCTTCCGGTTCGGCCCCTTCTTGCCGGGCTTCCAGCATCATCTGCTCAAGCCCCAGGACATCATTGTGCACATCGGCAACATAGAGAAATGCCGTCCTGTCCAGGCCGATATCCACAAAAGCGGCCTGCATGCCGGGGAGGACTCTTGCGACCCTTCCACGGTAGATGTTGCCCATGAGTTCCTGGCCCGTTTTCCGCTCGATATGGAGTTCCACTACGGACCCGTTTTCGACCAGGGCAACCCTCGTCTCATGGGGTCTCGTATTGATGATCAGGTCGTTGGACATGGGTCTATCCTTTCCATCAAGATTGATGACTTCGTAAAAAGCTAACTTATGCCGCAAACGGCAACCTATGGGCACCGAAGAGGAGGCGTCCTGACAATCTCTTTCAGACCCTTTCTAACCACGCGGGAGG
>CAYUCJ010000557.1:0-1897 GCA_964443285.1 uncultured Desulfobacteraceae bacterium
TTTCTCTTATTAACGTGATGAGCGGCTATTCTAACTGCCGCCGCCTGAAACTCTAAGAGGCGCTCCTGGAGTTCCCGAGGAATGCGGAACTCCGATAGGCCGGCACGAGCTTCTTCTGCCAGGTGATAGGCCATCTTGATATAGATATGGTATGGCGGGATCAGATCCTCGCGTGCCCAACTCTCTTCGATTATCTGGATGAGTTCTTTTGAAATATCGATGCAGAAACGGTCATCCCAGCGATTTTCGAACCATCGGGTGAGCTTTTGAGCGGCATCATGGTCCAGAACGTCGATATTCAGCTCACCTTGACCTGACAGACCTGCCATGGTGAGGTTGCTGCTGCCGAGATAGCCGATGATCGGGTTAATGGGGTCGGATCGAAACAGGAGGTAGAGCTTTGCGTGAAGGGGGTGACGCAGAAACAACTTGGCGATAACCTTCTTTTCTTTGAGTCTTCGGGCCAAACGGCGCAAACCCGCTTCATCTGCATTGTTGGGAGCCCCAAAGGTCAACTGCCGACGAAAGTCTTCCGCAAGCTGCTTTTTGAGCCGGATGGCGGATTGGTTATCCATGCTCTGGTCCTGAGACATAAGACTCAAAACTTCACGCAGTTGATCCTGCGGAGGTTTTTGCATCCCTACCAGCAGTCTGCAGGCGCCCTCGGTCTCCGACCAATGCTCGATATGTTTATCAAGTTCCTTCCATCCGCGGAGATTGAAATAGCCCACACAAAAGTCAGCTCTGTCAGAAAGGCTCAAAGCTCCTTGAAGTGCCGGAAGGAGAGAGCGGTCGATGTTGTCAAAGACTTGAGGCATTCATGAGCTCCTGTGACCCTATGGGAACAACGCAGTTGGCTTCTTAAGTTTTCAGCCAAAGGAGGTCCTTTTCCTCAGCAATCCTCCGGCCGCGGGTAACGGATTCACTGACATGCGTGCTTCTTTCTGCATACCCATCGAGGTAGGGAAAGATTACCCAGATTCACTAAACATTTTTCGCAATTTTCCTTGCCCTACAAGCCTTGTCAAGAGACGATCATTATTCCTTTCAAATCGAGGCGGCCAGCTATGATTGCCGGGTGGATCTTCAATGATATAGATCAGAATCTATGGTTTTGTCTGATTCCTTATTAGTGAGCTTGTCTGCGAAAGTCAAGGAAGTTCAAGGAGAAAGGCGTTTGAGGCTATCGGCAGATGGAAGATAGGGAGCGGAATCGGCGAACAACGTCCCTATGATGCGAGGGAACCTCCTTGCATTTCGAGCCGGTTAACGGTATCTTTAAAACAACAGTCAAAACGATTCAATTGTGAACAGTCATTTCTCTCAGACACTCCTGTGAAAGTATGTTTTTCGATCGGCTCATCATGACCATACTCAGGACATGCACCTTTAACTTTACCTCAGGAGCCAATTTCAAAACGCCCCCTTTTGCCCGATATCTGCGTCAGGCTCGAATTTTAATCCTCGAAATATTCAATATATTCCTGTGGTTAAAATTTTCGCCTTTCTTGACCTCGAACAAAATTGAACGTTTTGAAACTGGCTCTCAGGGATAGATTAATCAGAACGGATGCCATGAAAACAGCTGCTGAGAAGATCGAGGTCTCCATGCAAGAAAAACACAGAGGGGCACAGGGCCGGTCGGTGGCCCCGGAAAAGCGGAAGGCGCCTGACCTCGCCAAGAGAGTCAGGGAGTTGGACTGCCTCTACGGTATTTCCCATTTACGGGAGAGGGAAGATACCCCCCTGGAGGAGTTGTTTCAGAAGGCGGTAGAACTCTTGCCGCCGTCCTGGCAATATTCCGAGGTTGCCTGTGCCCGGATCACCCTGGGCGAGAGGAAGTGGGAAACGGAGAATTTTCAGGAGACCACCTGCAGACAGCGCGCCGACATTTTTG
>CAYUCJ010000558.1:0-1897 GCA_964443285.1 uncultured Desulfobacteraceae bacterium
CGCTGCAGACCGGAAGAGGGTCCTGGAATTACTGGGGCTTTTAAAAGATATTCCGCGGTTCATGGTGCTGAGGCTTTTGAGGTTCCTCCGGGTGGTCAGGTTGGGCCGATTCGGGTTCCTGAGCACGGTCGAAAAAACCGCCCTGCTCGAAAATTTTCTTTACCTCATTAGAGGCCGACAAGAAGCGACCGTGAGGGAAATCTGCCATCTCTTTTTCGAAGAGGCCGTGTCTAAAGAGCCCATGCCCGAGTCCCAGCCTTCCCTCCTCCTGCCCCGGGCCATGACCGACACCCTGATTGACGTACTGACCTCGGAAAGGACCGAAACCATCCGGGAGGCTGCCTGGCGAATCCTTGCCGGGCGAGAGATGTGTTTGGCTTCGCTCATTTCACCTTCCCAGGTCATCTCCGCCCTCTGGTCGGAAAACCCGCTCTTCCGCAACAACATCGTAAAATTCATGTTCCAGCATTTCAACCCGGCCGATATTGCGGCGGCTCTTAGCAGATATACGTCAGCCACCGGCAGGACACTGCCTCCAGAAACTCTGAAGAGGGTCATCGCCATGGGGGGGAGTGAGCTGAAACGGGAAAAAAGGAAATCGGTTTTAGCAAACCTTTTAATGGCATCCGACCGGGGGGATGAAGGAATTGAGGACATCTGGTCTGATTTCCTGAAAGGGCTGACAAGGTTTGACCTGATAAGGACCTTTCAGGTCGGCACAGTCGAGATGAACTGGGTCGAGGATCTGAAAGAAAGCAATCAACGGCCCTCCACGGAAAAGAAGAGGAAAAGGCTGCCCAGTGGGGCCGGCGGGTTTCATACGAGGATTGCAGGGATCAGAAGGGCGGAGTCAAGCCGTCTGAAACTGGATGGAGGATAATTCACTCTCCGAGGCGCTCGATGAAATCTTCAAGAATTCGACACCGACCACCTTGTCGTTCTCATCATAATCAAGGATAACGCCGGGTTGAATTTCCTCCGATTCCACTATCCGGCTTTCATCAAGACCGAAATACAAAGCGTCCTCGTTTCTATCAACTCTGATTCTCATTTTTCGCCCTCCTCAGCCGTCAATTAGAAATGCTGTCATAGCGTTGTTCCGGGTCCCTTAGTTGTCATCTGAACTGAAATTTGTCTTGAATACACCCCTCTGCCTTCTCTGCCACCTGGTCAAAATACTTCGTCTTGCTCCCGCCACGGAATTTCATCATGTTCCAAAGGGGATCCTTATCACACGGGTAGATAAAGGTTTTCATCACTACACCCTTCATCCTAGGTTCAAAGGTCAATTCCAGGGTCCCGGCATCCAGGCTCTCTGAGAGCGGGTGGATCACCTTCCATCCCAATCTCTCAAAGGCATGGCAGAGCATTTCATGGAACTTGAATGCATAGAGGACGCTGCCCTTCCTGTCGGATGGCTCGACGGCAGAACTGCTGAGGACCCGGACGATCACGTCGACTTCCTCTCCCCGGTAGCCTTGGGCGGTGCGGTGATAGGTCTTTCCCAGGACAGTGGTCAGGTAGGGAAAATCCCCGGCCAGGGCGGTGCTGTAACATATCGCCACAAACAGAGCAAACTGAAGAATACGTTTCATTCACTTTCTCCTTTCGCTACATGGCAAGTCATATGTCCTAATGTCACCTTTTCAATACTCCGTGTTTTGTCAAAAGCCTTCTCGCATATTAATTCATCGTCATGCTTTCATTTTTCCTCCAAAATTAGTATTTTTTAAAAGATCGAATATCCGACTGTCCAGAATTCCCATTCTGGGCGGTAACGTACGGTCACTATTGAAATAATGACCGTATTTATGTTTTCTCCTCACACTTGCCCGGAGCTTAGATATTCCAAAAATTCTTTAAACTGTTTTGGAAATCTTTTAACACTGCCCTGCGT
>CAYUCJ010000559.1:0-1870 GCA_964443285.1 uncultured Desulfobacteraceae bacterium
CGGTATCATTTCCAATCTTATTGGCAATACAGAGTAACTTACTTTTACCAGCGTTCCACTATCACTTTATGATTCCAAATCCTTTTTCTTCCGGTCAAATTCCTCTTTGTCGATTTCACCTTTTGCATAACGCTTCTTCAGGATATCTAAAGGCGTTTCCGTGGTCGAACCAGCGGGACCTTTTGATTTTGAAGCCTGAAGCAGGAAATAAACCCCAACGCCAACCAAAGCCAGAAGTATTAACCACATAAATCCTCCACCATACCCATAGCCCATCATATGCCCTCAGTTGCCCATAGGGCTACCATAAGGACCTTGTGCACAAGCAAAAAATGTTAGGGGTGCAAGCAGCATAAATATAAAGAATATTCTCTTCAGTCCCATCTCCTTTACCTCCTTACCCTATAAAATCAAAAACTTTCTTTAACTTCTCCTCGATTGTTCATGCAATTTGCTCTAATTCAACGTTGCCGATCATTTCCATAGCCACTTTTGGTTTGATAATTGAAACGACGGTTTTATCCTGCCTCTCGTAAATAACAACATGATGGGCATGCCTTGGGTTAACCAGGTCTCCCAATCGTTGCGGCAACAGACTGAGTTGGGATGGATCCGGTGATTTTCCTTTCATTTGGCTCCTCAAAACGATGCCTTCTTTTGCAAGGTTTTGAGGCTCATGATAGCATTTTATGGAAATTATGATAAAGTAGTGATCCATGGCATGGATTTAATGTTGTTTCTTGTCCAGGACCTCCCGGACCTTGCCTCCCAGATCTTCCCGCGAGAAGGGTTTCTGGATGAAGTCCACATCCTTTTCCAGGACGCCATGGTGGGCGATGGCGTTGTCCGTGTATCCGGACATATAGAGAACCTTGATTTCCGGGACCGTTGATTTCAGTTGATCCGACAACTCAGGGCCAGTCATGCCGGGCATCACCACATCGGTCAGCAACAGGTGCACAGGACCATCGTGACTGCCTGCAACCTTGACGGCCTCATCGCCATTCTCCGCCGTGATGACCCTGTAGCCGTATCCCTCCAGCATCCTCTCCGCCATCTTTCTAAGCAGTTCGTCATCTTCCACCACCAGGATCGTTTCAGATCCCTCGAGCGAACGCGATGGAGTCTGCTCATGCTCCACACCCTCGGCTTCCGCATCAGCCCTCGGAAGGTAAACCTTGAAGGTCGTCCCTTTTCCCTCTTCACTGTAGACCCAGATATGACCCCTGTTCTGTTTCACAATGCCGTACACCGTGGAAAGCCCGAGACCGGTCCCCCTTCCCATCTCCTTAGTGGTGAAAAAGGGCTCGAATATGCGGGCCTGGGTCTCCCTGTCCATCCCTGTGCCGGCGTCCGTGACCGCCAGCATCACGTAAGGCCCCGCCTCGTTTTCCACACCGTGGTCCCGGAAATAGGTCTCGTTCAGTTCCACGTTGGCCGTCTCGATGGTGAGCTTGCCGCCCTTCGGCATGGCGTCCCTGGCATTGACCGTCAAATTCATGATCACCTGTTCCATTTGACCGGGGTCCGCCTCAATCTGCCAGGGGTCGGGTGCGTAGGCGGTGACCAGGTCGATATCCTCCCTGATGATACGGCGCAGCATCTTTTCGAAATTCATCAACAGGCTGTTGAAGTCCAGGACCTCGGGCCGGATCAACTCCTTCCGGCTGAAGGCCAGGAGCTGGCGGGTGAGTCCGGCTGCCCGGTGTCCCGCCTTCCGGATCTCGTCAATATGGCCATAAAGTCGACTATTCCCGGCCAACTCCATCAGGGCCAGATCGGCGTTTCCGATGATGGTCGTCAGTATGTTGTTGAAGTCGTGGGCCACTCCCCCTGCCAGGGTGCCGACGGCCTCCATCTTCTGGGCCTG
>CAYUCJ010000560.1:0-1867 GCA_964443285.1 uncultured Desulfobacteraceae bacterium
AACACATTGGGCGGCATTATCTGACGTAGTAAATGCCCTTGTGGCTATGGGAATTTTTGATGCAGCATAGGAGTAAACATGATAGCAACATATCCCGATGAAAACGGCAACATAGCCTTTCAGGAAGATCAGCCGCCCAAAACGTGGTCATGCTCAAAGCGTGACCTTGTGGTGAAGGGCAAGAACGTCCTTGAAAGATTCATCGCTGAAAAGAACGCCTACAATGAGTGGGTTGCAAAGGTCGTGTATGTTGATCAGAACGTGACCGATATTGCCTATGTGCCGACCGAATTTACAGGAACCTACGCCGAAAACCTTTTAGCCGCTATCACGGCATGGCTGGAGAATCACTAATGGATTTAGAAGAAGCCCAAAAGGTCATAGAAGCCCAAAAGGTCATAGCGGAAAACGAAAAGAAGAAAATTGAGGCGTTCACAAAAGAATACAGAGAGCTTTGCAGAAAACACGGCTTGCAATTTGATATCTACCTTCCGCAAATGCCTGTTTTTACGATAATACCATACCAGGAGGACAAAAAAAATGCTTAGATTTGCAATTTTAAAGCAGCTTAACGATGAGAGCAAGGTTGTGTTGGAATACAGCGGAGAACAGGTATTGGACCGCCTGCAGTCGAGAGTTTCAGAAAAACTTTCAAAGGGTAAAAAAATGTCCTCCCTTGCGAAATTCAGACATAACCGTGATGAGATCCATAACGCCATAGAGGAAAGCTGGGCGGAACTTGTGGCGGAGTTCAAGGAGAAAACCGTCAAGCTCATTTAAGCGGAAGTTAGTTTTTTATTGGGTCGAATCCCTGAAACAAACAGGGAAATAAAAAATGGGAGAAGATAATATGGACCCGCAAGACACAAGCAGCCCCTACGTTGAGGGTGTCCCCACGCCGGAAGAGGTAGCAGAGGCAACGGGCGAATCAACGGAAACGGTAGAAACCACGAAAACAGAAACCCAAACCTCTGAAACTCAGACAGAGACAAAAACTGAGGAT
Source organism: uncultured Desulfobacteraceae bacterium (assembly GCA_964443285.1). Classification (GTDB taxonomy): domain Bacteria; phylum Desulfobacterota; class DSM-4660; order Desulfatiglandales; family Desulfatiglandaceae; genus CAYUCJ01. The sequence continues at coordinate 1,004 of CAYUCJ010000560.1, forward strand.
GCCGGGAAGATAGAGCTTGAGACGGCACAAGCCAAAAAACAGGAAGAGCAAGAGGTCAAGACATTCACTCAGGATGATATTGACCGGATCGTGAAGGAGCGACTTGAGAGGGACCGACAGTCACGGAGCAATCCGGACCTGGAGGCCCTGAAGAACGAGATCAAACAAATCAAGGAGAGCACGGCAAGCCCTGGGCAAAGGGCGGGTCAGAACGCAGAAATCCAGCACCCGGACATGGTCAAGGACGTTGGGGAATATCTCTCAGACCCTCAGTACCGCGGGTGGTCAATGGCCGAGTTAAAAGAGCAGCACCCCGACCATTACCAACTTTGTCTATCCCGTGTTTACACGAAGATGGACATAGACCGGAGGTTGGAGGAAAGCACCCGAAGGCAGACCGAACAGCAGGGACAGCAGCAGTATGAAGGTTGGCTGAGAGAGCAGATATCCGGGGTTCAGAAGGAACTCGGGGAGGAGGCCTCAAAGTATTTCGGGCCGGACGGTAGGCCGAACGAGGCATTCCAGGCCGATATCGTGCAATGGGGAGCGGAGCAGGGGATTTTGAATCCCCTATTGGCTTTCAAGATCAAGAACGCGAAGCATTTCCTTTCGGATGAGCAGCTTGAGGCGAAACTCGAGGAGGCCCGAAAGGAAGGGGCCAAAAAGCTCGCTGAAAAGGCCAATAAGACCGAGCCCCTGAAAAAGGTGGCGAACAAGGGCGGAGACACGTCGGCGGCCATGGCAGACATGGATGATGACGCCCTGATGGCCATTTACGGGGACCATCCGAACACCGCGAAAGGTCGAGAGGCCAGAGCCCTACTGCAAGCCAGGGGGATTATCTGATTTTGCCGCGTTCTCCGT
>CAYUCJ010000561.1:0-1817 GCA_964443285.1 uncultured Desulfobacteraceae bacterium
GTGGTGGAAAACATGAAGACAATCGGAAAGTGAACCGTCATGGGATGGGGATGCCGCCGCAGCATGGGGTAACGCGCCAGCAACCATGACAGCACGGCCGGCATCTCAATCTCGGCCTCCTTGCCCTGTTTCAGAACGCCCACCTGTGGGAATCTTTCCAGCACCTCAGTGCCATGCGGTGCGGCCTTGACGTCCGTACTGAGGTCGATACCGGCGTGGTGACGCTTCATGTGCAGGCCCGCCTTCCAGCGCTTGCTTTCGCCGACATCGTAGACCTTTCCCTGGTGGGCGATGTAAACCGGACTTCCATTCTCGCCGTTAAATTTCGCAAGCTCTTCAGAATCAAATTCCTTCATCTTTTCACCCTTCTGATAGTGCACTTGGCGCCCGACTCCCACATGGACGGCTATTCGGGGTTCACGCTTCCCAGACTCCGGTGCCCTTTGAGGTTGTCTCCTCTTTCTTCAATGCATGGGGTCACATCAACCGATTGGATCAGGCTTCAGGTTGAAAGGAACCGGTCAAACAAGAAAAGGATGGAAGACATCGTAGGCCAGGACGTCCTCTTCTATATCCCGGGGTTGATGAAAAACGCCTTTCGGGATCCTGATAAAAACGCCCTCCACCATGGGAACATCACCAATCCCGTCGATCCACATCGTTGCCTTCCCCTTCACCACATAAATGATATCATCTGAATTTTCATGGATGTGCTTTTCCACCTTAGTCCCAACCGGGAGGTGCACCAGAAGGCACGTGAGGCCTGCATTCTCATCCCTGTTGGAAAGGAAGTAGGCGACGCGGGCGTCCGCCAGCTGTGGGTGGGGTTCCCACTTGATCTTATCCGGTAGAACGATCTTGGTTTTTTCCATCGGCCAATTTCCTCCAAATCGTGTGTACGGTTGCGACATGCATCAGGTTCTTCACATTTCCACCCGGGGAATTCAGGATGGCTTATCTTTGCCCGGGAGCCTCATATTCCTTGTTCGCTTCCTCCAGTAACTCTTTCCGAGTGAGAGTCGGGCAGCCCTCGCCTTTTGCAAAGTTTTGATTCGGGGTTGGTATGTATCAAAGTCAATTTCGAGGAAAGTGTTGAGTTTTTAGTAGTCTTTTAAGGGGACTCTGTCAATTTCAAAACACCAACTTTGATGACTTTTTGCGAAACCGTCAACTTCAAAGACCTTTCGGATTACCGGTGACAACAAAAAGTCGTGTAGAGCACTCCCATATTTTCCATTGACAGCGACACAGAAAACAGGTAGTGGACACAATTATAGTTAGTATAAATATTTTAAGGATAATTACTTAATTCTTGCAAATATTTATGCGGAAGAAAACTGCCATGTTCTTCAAAGACCGTCCCTGTTTCCAAGTGGACAGAATCGCCCGGAAGCTGTCCAGGATTACGAGGGAGAAGCTGACACCATACGGGCTCGCGACCACCCGGTTCTTTCTGCTTACCGCGCTCTAGAAAAAGCTTTAAGGTTGAAAACGGATCACGATGACAAGGAGGATGATATGAGCAAGGGAAGGCTTCATTATGGCTGGATTGTGATCTTCATGGGTTTGCTCACCACCATTGCAGCCCATGGGTTCGGGCGTATGGCATACACCATTATCCTCCCGGCGATGAAGGACGGCCTCAAATTTGACTACACGCAACTGGGATTGCTTGGAACCGGCAACTTTATCGGATACTTGACCATGGCCATTGTCGGGGGATTCCTTGCAGCCCGGTTCGGGACCCGAATCGTCATCACCTTCGCCCTGATCCTCATGGGGATAACCATGATGCTGACCGGCCTGGCCCAGTCATT
>CAYUCJ010000562.1:0-1815 GCA_964443285.1 uncultured Desulfobacteraceae bacterium
GGGCGGCAGGACCGTGGGTGCCGGCGTCATCAGCGCTATTATAGAATAAGGGGAAAAGGGTATGATTGCCAATCAAAAGATCCGGATTCGTTTGAAGGCATATGATCATAAGCTTTTGGATCAATCAGCTGTGGAAATAGTGGAGACTGCCAGGGCGACCGGGGCCAGAGTTGCAGGACCTATCCCCCTTCCGACCGTAATCAACAAATACTGCGTGCTGCGATCTCCTCACGTGGACAAGAAATCGAGAGAGCAGTTCGAGATTCGGACGCACAAGAGACTTCTGGATATCCTTGAACCTACCCAGCAGACGGTGGACGCTCTTATGAAGCTGGATCTTGCAGCAGGCGTGGATGTTGAAATCAAACTCTAACTGTGATGACTTCTGAAGAAGCCATCATCGTGCCCAGGGACGGACTTTTTACGATTCCATCAAATGTGTTCCCGTTTCCGGACTTTCTTGAGGTGTCTTTTCTTGGTGGAACATACTGGAGAGTTTTCTAATGGTGAATAAGCTTTTTGGCAAAAAATTGGGTATGGCACGATATTTTCTCGGAGAGGGGAAAAGTTGCCCGGTCACTGTCTTGAAAGTGGGGCCCTGTTTCGTAACCCAGAAAAAGACCTTGGAAAAGGAAGGGTACAATGCCATTCAGGTCGGCTTTGCGGCCCGGAAGGAAAAAAAGGTCAATAAACCAGTCCGGGGGCAGTTCGATGCAGCAGGCGCCGGGTATTTCTCCTTCGCGCGGGAGATCCGTGTGGATGATCCGGATGCCTTTGAACTTGGCCAGGAACTGAAATCCGATGTTTTTGAAATCGGCGATCGCGTGGACGTCATCGGTATCAGCAAAGGGCGCGGATTCAGCGGTGTCATAAAAAGGTGGGGTTTTTCTGGAGGGCGTAAGACCCACGGTTCTCGTTCACACCGGGTTCCGGGTTCCATCGGCTGCAGTGCGACACCGGGCAGGGTTGTAAAAGGAAAAAAGATGCCAGGGAGATATGGCCAGGCACGTGTCACGGTCAAGAATCTGAAAATTGTCGATGTAAGGCCGGAGATGGATCTCGTTATGGTCATGGGTTCAGTGCCCGGGAGTGGAAGCAGTCCGGTGGAAATACGGAAAAGCTGACGCGAAAGTGTATTCGGAATAGAGAATAACTGCAGATGAGGCCCGGGGAGCGCCTAGTAGGCTAAGGGGAACAGAATGAGTGTCGTGGATGTCTATAATCTTCAAAAGAAAAAAATTTCTGAGCAGGAATTGAATGAAAGTGTGTTTAACGTTCCCGTGAAGAAACACGTGCTGCATCAGGTGGTGTTGGGACAACTGGCTGGTCGCAGGTCCGGGAGTGCAGCCGTTAAAAGCCGCTCTGAAATCCAATCATCAGGAGCAAAACTGTGGCGACAGAAAGGGAGTGGAAGGGCCAGGGCCGGTGTTGCGTCTTCTCCAACGAGACGGGGCGGGGGAGTGGCATTTGGGCCCTCACCGAGAGACTATTCACACAGGACGCCGAAAAAACTGAGAAAGGCCGCCCTTCGAATGGCGCTGACCGACAAGGTCCTCAACCAGAAGATCTATGTGCTTGAGAATTTTGACCTTCCTGAAATCAAGACGAAGAATTTCGTGGAGGTTCTTAAGACCTTCGATGTAAGAAAAGCCCTTGTGGTCACCGAAGAGAAAAATGTGAACCTGGAAAAGTCTTCCCGGAATGTGCCGTGGGTTAAGGTCATGCGATATGAGGGGCTCAATGTCTACGACATTTTGAAATTTGACTACCTTTTCGTGGTGAGACCTGCCATTGAGAAAATAGAGGAGGCATTAG
>CAYUCJ010000563.1:0-1801 GCA_964443285.1 uncultured Desulfobacteraceae bacterium
CGCCGGTTTCCAGGATCCCCGCCTTGATGGCCTGAATATCATCGCCCATACCGGGCACGACCACGATGACGGTGGAGTGCGCGCTCCTGACCACGTCCACTTCGTCCTGGCCGACGCCGACGGTTTCAACGATAATCACGTCCTTGCCCATGGCGTCCAGGACATCGATGGCACTCCGGGTGGACTGCGTCAGTCCCCCGAAATGCCCGCGGGTCGCCAAGGAACGAATGAAAACACCCTCATCGAGGCTGTGCCGCTGCATGCGTACGCGATCACCAAGAATGGCTCCCCCGGTGAAGGGGCTGGTCGGATCCACGGCAAGGACGCCCACTGTTTGGCCCCCTTCCCGCAGGTGACTCAGCATCTGATCCACCAGGGTGCTTTTCCCCACGCCCGGGGCGCCCGTTATACCGACGACATAGGCCTTGCCTGTGTGGGGGTAGAGTTCTTTCAGGATATCTCTGACTCCCGGCATGCCGTCATCGATATCACGGATGAGCCGCGCCACTGCACGGACATCCCCTGAAACCACCTTTTCTGCTATTGGATTCATGATTGCTCAACCAACGAAGTTCTCGCTCCCAGGAGCCAGGCAAACGGCATATTCCTGAAGCTACGCTCCCTCCGTCGTCCATGACTCCGGTCGCTGCGGATTTCGCCCCTTCCACTGTCCTGTTTCAGGGCCGAAATGACGCCGCTTCAGGAACACCCCGTTCACCTGCTCTTCAAACGATGTTAATCTATGTTAATCTTTTTCTCGAGATTCCAGTTTCCGGTTTCGAGTTTCACGAGATTCCTCTCGGGTGGACGTTTTCTTCAGCCCACCTGGTGATTTCTTCCAGGGGCGTTCCCGGAGTGAAGATCGCCTGGACCCCCTCCGCCTTCAGTTTGGCAATATCGTCGTCCGGGATAATCCCACCGCCGCAAACCACGATGTCTTCAGCTCGTTTTTCGCGGAGCAACGTCACGACACGGGGAAAGAGATACATGTGGGCGCCGGCCAGGCTGGAGAGCCCGAGCATATCCACGTCCTCCTGAATAGCCGCCTCGACGATTTCTTCCGGCGTCTGATGGAGACCCGTGTAGATCACTTCAAAACCTGCGTCGCGATAGGCTCTGGCGATGATGCGCGCCCCACGGTCGTGACCGTCGAGTCCCGGTTTTGCGACCATGACCCTCAACTTCCGTTTGTGCTTCATTGTCAATCCTCTCGGTTTAGCCTTAAGCCTTGTGCCTTACGCCCTATGCCCGCTTTATCAATATATCCCCGGATCCCGGTATTCACCGAAGGCCTTCCTGAAGACGTCACAGACCTCCTGAAGGGTGGCGTCCGCCTTGACCGCACCAATGACGGGTTCCATGACATTCTGATCACCTGAACAGGCCTCACCGATCCTGTCAAGGCACTCACGCAGTTTCCCTGCATCCCTTTCGTTCTTGATCCGCTGGGTCTTCTCAATCTGGAGCCGCTCCAGTTCCTCGTCAATTTCGAGAACCTCCACCGGGATGTCCTCGTCCGTGATGTATTTGTTGACCCCCACAACCGTCCGCTCTTTCCCATCAATCTGTCTCTGGTAGAGGTAGGCGGCATCCGCGATTTCCTGTTGTGGATAGTTTTTTTCTATTGCGGAGAGCATTCCGCCCATGTCGTCGATTTTCTTTATGATTTCAAAAGCTTCTTCCTCCATCTGATCCGTCAGAGCCTCAAGAAAATAGGCACCGCCGAGGGGATCAATGGTGTTGGCGACACCCGATTCCTCGGCAATGATCTGCTGGGTTCGGAGGGCGATGGTTGCGGCCT
>CAYUCJ010000564.1:0-1800 GCA_964443285.1 uncultured Desulfobacteraceae bacterium
TCAAGGTCGGATGATTCGGACATGGACCGGGCGATCACCTTGAATATATCAATACTGATTCTGTCTCGGCTGCTCATGGGTTTTCTCCTCTCCAGAGGTACCGGTTTTAAATGTTTTCATATGCCGGATCACCGACCTGGTCTGACGGGTCCTCATCCCTGCTCGGCCCGCAATCAGTTGTGAACCGCTCGATCAGGTGACCAGACAAATGGTCATGTTTGCCAGGCCGGAAACCACTTTGTTGAAAACGCTCCCTGTAAACAGGCGGGTCACTCTCCCGGGTTTTCGGCTCAGGACAAGGATGTGAAAATGACCGTTCAGAGCGGTATCGATGATTTCCGACGCAAAGTCTTTATCCCTCGGCTTGAAAATGTATTTGACCTGATCTTCTGAAAAGCCGTTTTCGATGAGGTTCTTTCGGGCAGCCTTGAGGGCGATCTCTTTTTCTCCTAATTTTTGGGAGAGGTAGTTCAGGTTGCTTTTCAGCTTGTCCATAATATGACCGGAGGTGCCGTCAATCCCGGGCAGGGGGGCATAGGCGTGGAGCAGGGTGATCTCGTGGTCCTCCAGGGGGGCAAAGGTGCGGATCACAAAATCCATGGCTTTTCTGTCATACCCGGTGAAATTGAAGGGCAGCAACACCTTTGCTCGGCTCATTGGGATCTCCTTTCAGCCGGCCTTCCCGCCGTCAAGGAAGCGTGAAGGGGGAGGTCAAGCTTCTTGCAAGGGGCGGAAGATTTTGTTTCGGGCCCGTTTCATAGCCTACCCAAAGGGACATGTGGAGGAAAAGGAATGGGGAGTACAGATCATTCTCATATATACCACACTGTAGTTAGTGATTGTCAATCGCCTTTTCTACATGCCCTTCCCAAAGGAACAATTGGGGTACCGGCATTCGGCACATTCCCGGCACAGCCCTCCGTGACCGAGAAAGGCCAGATCCGCCTTGTTCACACGTTCACCGGCAAGGATTCGCGGCAGGATCAGGTCCAGGACGGTGGTGCGGTGAAAAAGCCCGCACGCAGGAACGCCGAGCAAAGGAATATTTCCGATGTAGGCCACAAGAAACATTGCCCCCGGCAGAGCGGACGCGCCGTAATGGACCTCCGTGGCGCCGGCCCGGCGGATTCCCTCTCGGGTTACGTCGTCCGGATCGACACTCATTCCACCGCTCATAATGATTAAGTCACATCCCTTTGCCACGTGTGAGCGAATCTTGTCAGCAAGGACCGAAGCGTCGTCAGGAGCAAATTCAACCCATTTTACGGCGCAACCCAATGCCTCCATTTTGGAGATCAATATGGGCGCAAAACGGTCTTCAATCACCCCGTTGTAGACCTCATTTCCGGTAACCACCAGCCCGACGCGGGCCTGAAGAAGGGGCGTTACGGAGAGTACCGGGTCGTCCTGCCGGGCGATCGTTGCCGCCCTTTCGATGGAGACGCGTTTCATCACCAGGGGGATGGCCCTCGTGGCCGCGACTTTTTCACCTTTCCTCACCAGCGTGTGGTTGTGAAGTGTGGCGCACATGACTTCATCCACCATGTTGAATGCAGCCAAAGCGGCCGTGTTGACGAAAAGAAGGCCGTCCCGATCTGCGAAGAGGTTTATTTTACCCTCACTTGGTTCTCCATCCCAGGCGATCCCTTCGCCGGCCAGTGCCCTGGCCAGCATCCTTGCCGCTTCGTTTTCATGAAGCTCGTCCTTTTCAAGGTCCACCACATAAAGATGGTTTTTCCCGAGCCTCTGGAGGTGACAGATATCCTCATTGCAGACCTTATGCCCTTTTCGAAAAGCAGG
>CAYUCJ010000565.1:0-1795 GCA_964443285.1 uncultured Desulfobacteraceae bacterium
GGAATAGACCATCCTCACGTCGGCGCCACGGGCCCTTTCTTCCTGGAGAGACGAGCGACTTCCCGGGACCCTCAGCATATCCCCGAAGGTGGTCACGATAACCCCATCCATCCCGGCCAGTTTCACCGATCGGTCGATTTCCTCGGTGGCGGTGACACAGACCGGGCACCCCGGTCCTGATACCAATTGGACCGTGTCTGGCAGCAGGCTTCGGATTCCATGCCGGAAGATGGCCATGGTGTGGGTTCCGCATATTTCCATCAGCCTGATCGGTTTTCGAGAGATCGTCTTGATCCTCTCGGATAAGGCTTGAGCCACTTTTCCATCTCTGTATTCATCTACGTATTTCATAGGAAACCCCATATTTTCCTGGATATCCGACAGATCCCATCCCGGCGCAAACCGCCTGGCCCAGGCTCAGAGAACCATCGTTGGCCGGAACCCGGGCATGGGTATACACGTGAAAATCCGATTGAAACAGGACGCGTGAAAGGCCGCTCAGCAGGCTGGCATTCTGGAAAACGCCCCCGCTCAGGGCGACTTCCCTGATTCCGGTCTCTTCCCTGACCCTGTTGCATACGTCCAGAAAAAGGGCGATGAGCGTGTTATGAAACCGGGCGCTGATGATGCCGGCACTTTCTTCCTGAATGATATCCTCCACAATTGCCCGAAACATGTCATCCGTTGCCATCAGGATTTCTTTGCCTTCTGTTTTCAATTGCCAGGGATATTTCCCCTTTTCCCCCGGGGTAAGGCGCATCTCCAGTTCGATGGCCGCCTGTCCTTCAAACGCAATGGTTTGTCTGATTCCGAGAAGAGCGGATACGGCATCAAAAAGTCTGCCGCAGCTGGAAGTCGGGGGCGAATGGATCCCTTTTTCCGCGATCTGAAGGATGAGGCCGGCTCGTTCCCGGTCCAGGTTCTGAACAAAAGGGATGGGAAGATGGAAAAGCTCGTCTCGAAAGGTCCTTTGCAGATAGACCAGGGCCATGCGCCACGGTTCTCTCGCCGCCGCATCTCCTCCGGGTAGGGGAAGATAGTCCAGATGGGCTTTTCGTTCGAAAGAAACCAGGTCCGCCGTCATGATTTCCCCACCCCATACGGCGCCATCGGATCCCAACCCCGTACCGTCCATGGCAAGCCCTATTACGGGTCCGGAAATGCTGTTTTCGGCAAGACACCCGACAATGTGGGCGTGGTGGTGCTGAATGGCAATGGAGGGACATTCCTGCTGATCCTTTGCGTACCGGGAGCTCAGATAATCGGGGTGCTGGTCGCAGGCGATCACAATGGGGGTGATATCAAGGATTTTCTTCAGATGGGATATGGTCATCTGGAAAAAGTCGGCCGTTTCCATGTTTTCCATATCCCCCACGTGCTGGCTCAGGAAAGCGCGATTTTCCTTGGTCAGGCAAACCGTGTTTTTGAGCTCGCCTCCCAGGGCAAGGACGGGAGGCATCTCTTTCATGCTTTCGTGCAGGAAAATCGGTTCGGGCACATATCCTCGGGACCGCCTTATCTGTCTTGGGACTTGTGAAACGACGCGCAGGACCGAATCATCGCTTCTGAGGTGGATGTCCCGGTTGTGGACCAGGAAATAATCGGCAATATCCCGGAGTCGCTGAAAGGCCTCCCCATTGTCGATGGTTATGGGCTCCTCGGACCGGTTGCCGCTGGTCATGACAAGGGCGGAATAGGGGCCTTCCATCAGCAGGCAGTGAAGCGGCGTGTAAGGCAGCATGATGCCCACATATCTATTTCGGGGGGATACCTGTGGGGAAAGACCGTGAGAACA
>CAYUCJ010000566.1:0-1784 GCA_964443285.1 uncultured Desulfobacteraceae bacterium
GGCAAAGGCTGGATTCACAGCGAGGATAGCAGTCTTTTGCCGAAACTTTTTTTCCCGGCAAAAAATATTTACGGTTCATACATTCCACGGCAATGTATTCCGAGCATATTTCAGCAGGCCCAGGTCTTTGCTCTATGTTTGGATTGAAAGGATCCTGGGACGATTTACCGACGTCATTATTGCCCTTGGTCCTACCCAAAAGAAAGAGCTTGTAGACGATTTTCATATCGCTTCTCCTGAAAAGATCAAAACCGTGCCTTTGGGATTAGAGTTGGAGCCGTTTCTCTCTTGTCGGAAATTTCAAGGCCGATTCAGGAGTAATTTCGGAATAACCAAAGATACCTTTCTGATTGGTATAGTTGGGAGATTGGTGCCTATTAAAAACCACCTCATGTTTTTTAGAGCGGCAAAAATATTCATCCAAGAAAATCCGAGCATTGCCGTTAAATTTGTTGTAATAGGCGACGGAGAATTGAGAAATAAATTGGAGGATTTTGCCAAAAAGGAAGGATTGGACCGCGCGATAATATTTTGTGGATGGATGAGCAATATCTCTTTAGTATATGCAGATTTGGACATATTAGCCCTTACTTCACTGAATGAGGGAACACCCATGTCAATAATTGAGGCCATGGCATCGTCCGTGCCGGTCATTTCTACGAAAGTAGGAGGGGTTGTGGATCTTCTCGGTTTTCCTCCGATGAGGCTAACCGATGGCAGTATCACTGTATGTGAAAGGGGGATTTTTTGTAAGAGCGAAGATGCTTTAGGACTGGGAAGAGCCTTTACCCATGTGCTTCGTGAAGATAAACAGGAAATGGATGAGCGACTTGCCAGAGCGGCCGATTTTGTAAAGACGCACTATTCAAAGCAGCGCCTCCTATATGATATGGAACAATTATTTAGTGGGCTTATGGAGAGAGGAATTCGGAGGGTACCAGCGCGCCGCGGAGGAGGCGGAAAAACATCGTTTCAGTGGCTGGGCAGGCATTATGGGTAGCTAATGTCTGTCAAGGAATTACTTCAACCTTTCTTCCAGAGACAAAAACACACGCTCAGGGAACGAATGATCCGGGGCGCGCGCGGGACTTTCTTTTTCAAAATAGCCAATACATGCCTTGTCATAATTACAACGCTCATTCTTGCCCGGCTTTTGGGAGCGGAGAGGTACGGAGGTTTTGCGTATGCTGTATCTTGGGCTTCCCTCCTTTCTGTTCCGGCTGCCATGGGACTTGACATTCTCCTTATTCGAGAAGTCGCAAAATATAATGCCAAGGGAGATTGGGGGGCCCTGAAGGGGATTCTCCACTGGTCTGACCGCGTTGCCATGGTCAGTTCTTTGGGGCTTGCGGCTATTTTTTGTGTTGTCATCTGGTTTCTCCGTGATCGCTCTGAACCACAGGTAAGTGCAGCTCTTTGGATGGCAATGACCCTTTTGCCTTTCCTTGTTTTCATATCCCTTCGGCAGGGGACTCTTCAAGGGTTTGGGCGGGTCATGGAAGCTCAGATTCCCTTGATGCTTGTTTTTCCCATAGTGTTTTGCTGTTTCGTGATCACCTGTTATTTTGTTTTTGGTCTAAATGTCTCCTCTGCGATAGGTATGCGAGCTTTTGCTGCGGTGGTTGCATTCCTGGTCGGAACGGGGCTGCTCGCTAAGTGCCTTCCCGCATCTGCAAAGAAGATCAGGCCTGATTACCATTCCCGACAATGGTTCAAGAGCGCTCTTCCCTTAGTGTTTGTTGGGACTGCAGGGATAGTGAATCAGCAGATATCAACGGTCATTG
>CAYUCJ010000567.1:0-1784 GCA_964443285.1 uncultured Desulfobacteraceae bacterium
ATCCGGATTCCATTGCCAATGAAGGTGAGTTGGTTTGCAGGCTTGGAATGGGTTACATGCATATTCCCGTTCCCTTTGATATGCCGACACCGAGGCACGTACGGCAATTCTGTGGCTTTATGTCTGTTTTGTCGGACGAAAAGGTCTTTGTTCACTGTATAATGAACTATCGTGTGTCCGTATTCATGTTTCATTACCTTAGTAAAATTTTGAAATTGGGAGAAAAAGAGTCAAAATCGATGATATTCGACAGCTGGCATCCAAATGCAGTTTGGCAAGGAGCACTCGACTGGTCCGTAGTGGAAATCGGGTTATAACCCGTAACTCGTATACATTAGGACGGATAAAAGCTGCGCCGGTTACTCGCGTACCGCACCACGGTCATGGGTGATCGAGAGCAGCACTTCGATATTGTGGAACCAATGACGAAGACGGAATTCAAATCACTACTGTCCACCTTGATCGGCCGGGATGAAGACATGGAAGCGATAAAGCTGGTAAAGCTCCAAATGCGTCTCAATACAACGGAAGCCAAGTCGTTTATTTAAAAGATCGGGCTTGGTTCTAACTTCGCCCATTATCCACTAAGCGGCTAATTTCAGAAGATTCCTTGGTCGTGCTGGATAATCCATCCTATCCAAAAGAAATTCAAATAGGTCGTTGGGTTTTGCCTCAAATAATCGTTCTGCAGCCGTTGTCCCGTCCCGTCTTCTGGCGTAATAGTTGTGCATGACTGTGAGCGCCTGCAAATGTTGGTTACTCAATCGATGAATTCCCTGGTGACGGAGGGCCAGTTGTGCGTTCCTCCCTTCAACGCAGGAACTTGATCTTTGAAAAATTTGAGCGCAATCCCTCGCGGCTTTCTCCAGTTTCTCCATTTTACAATCTGAGCTTGCTTTAGCGAAGGTTTTAAGATCATCAACAATCGATAGCAACTCCTGAGCTTTTTCAAAGAGATCCGCTTTGCGGTCAACATCCCTTTCCTTCATTGCGGCCAGCTTTAAATAATGACCCGGGATCAGATAGTTGTGCATCAAGTACTTGTCACGATCCGACAATTGCATGTTATCAAGATAAATGTCGATCATTTGAAAAAAGAAAGCGATCGTGGCCACCATGGCACCCACAACGCGTTGGGCTTTATTAACGCGATCCTTGCACCGATCTGAAAGATCGATGGTCGCCTTATGAATTTCATTAAAACAGTCCGACAAAAGGTCAGAAACAGTGTCAGTATCCTGCTTTTGGCCGGTTTTCAGGTCGTATGGATGATAGACTCTTCCTATCTCAGCCTTTGCGTTTCGAACAGTTTCGTGGTTTAAGCGGGCTTGCTCTAAACCTTCTTTGGCCTGTTGCTCCTTTTGTTTTGCTTGCTCTATTCTTTCCTCAAAGTGGGGCCTGCGCCCCCGGGGTCGTTTTTCAGCGCCATCGAATTCTTCCTTTTGGCTCTCTATCTTGAGGGTCTGTTCGGTCCTGTTTTCGAGCTCTTTTTCGGCTTTTCTTATTTTTGACATCAATGCACCGCAGGTACCTCTGCCAATTTCGTAAATGACATGGAAACAGTCCGGTGAATGATGAACCTTCAGGCCTTTCAGGGCGTGACTGATCAGGCTGCGTCCCTCATCACTGGCAACTTGAATAACTTCAACCGGCAAATTCTTGAGCGCATCACAAACCGCTTCATCCCAGGTTTTGGTCTTGCGATCCACGGCATACCTCTCAACCAGGATAAAGTTTGACACCGGTTCAATGGCAACAAGGCAAATTTCAGGATGAAAAGTCTC
>CAYUCJ010000568.1:0-1762 GCA_964443285.1 uncultured Desulfobacteraceae bacterium
ATGGGGGCGTTTTTTACCCTCTCCCTGGTGGGAAAACTGGATAAGGACTAGGGGAGCATGGTGTTCAGAAAACCTTTTATTGCTAACAAAACAAATTAGGAGGGAAATGAACCATGGCTATGACAGTGCATCTTTTTTTGAAAGCAAATGGGCAGGATATCCAGGGCGATTCGACTATTACATCCATGGAACGAGAGAATTCCATTGAATGCCTTTCATTCAGCGATGCCGTCCGGACGGCGCGGGAGGCTTCAACCGGTACACCCTCTGGCGAAAGAACCTACGAACCCATCAGGATTAGAAAGCGCATCGACAAGAGTTCCCCGCTCCTGGCCAAGGCCCTCTGTCAAAACGAGGAGATAGAGGGTGAATTCAGGTTTTACAGGCCGAATCCTGCCGGAGATGGCACAACTGAACAATACTATACCATAGTAATACAAAAGGGGACGGTTGCGTCTATTACCAGAGTGAGCCCGGATGTGATTGACCCGGCCTCGGCCAGTGAGCCTGCCACAGAGGAAGTCAGCTTCGTCTTCGGGTATATTCGCTGGACCTATGTGCCGGATGGAGTCGAGCACGTTGACGCATGGTCGGAGAGAACGTAGCATCTCGTTCGCCAGCCGCCTCCGTTGATCCTTGGTGTCTCACCACGCGACGTCCCCCATCCGTGAAGGAACGCCGGGTTCATACGCAGACGGCTACGAACCGAAAAGTCAATGTTGAGGCCCAATGGGAAAAGACAGGCTCCTTGAAAGGATTCGAGCACAGAATAAAGACCTGCGCATCCGCAGGAAAGAGGGCCCCAAAGAGGTCATTGATTCTATATTGCAACACCTCCAGCGGATTCTCAACACCAGACAGGGAAGTGTCCCCATTGCTGAAGATTTTGGGATACCTGACCTGACGGAATTGCGTCTGGATTATCCTGATTCTCTCAGGCTCTTCGAGCGGGCGATCCGTCAAACGATCCAAAAATTTGAACCGCGGTTAAGCAGCCTCCGGGTTCGTTTTGTTCCTGACGAGGAAGATCCCCTCTCCTTGCGTTTCCAGATTTTGGGCAAACTCCAATCCGAAGGATACAAAGACCCCGTGCGCTTTGAAAGCACCGTCGGTTCCGACGGGAAGATAATCATCAAGAGATGAAGAAAGATTTGTTGACCGACCATGTTTAGCCGCTACTTTCAGCAGGAACTGGAAAATCTGAGGGACCTTGGCCAGGCCTTTTCCAAGGCCCATCCGGCAGTGGCCCCCATGTTGAGCGGAGCGGCGGCCGATCCGGATGTGGAACGTCTCCTGGAAGGCACTGCATTCCTCACGGCCCTCTTGCGCGAAAAGCTCGACGACGAATTTCCAGAGATCGTCCACGAACTGGTACAGATGATCTGGCCGCATTATCTGCGACCCCTTCCGGCCACCACCATTGTGGCCTTCGAACCGAAACCATCGCTGAAGCGGTCCATGAGCATCCCTTCCGGTGTTTACCTCAACTCCGTGCCTACGGAAGGAACTTCCTGCACATTCAGGACCGTTTTCGATGTTGATGTCCACCCCCTCACTCTTCTGGATGCCTCCCTGGATGAATCTGCCGGTCGTCCTTCCACAGTCCGGCTCCAATTGAAAATGGACGGGCTGAAGCTTGAAGAGTGGGGGCCCAACTCCTTAAGATTTTTCTTGTCGGATACGTTTCCGAATGCTGCGAATCTCTCTATGATTCTGCAGAGACACACGCGGAAGATCACCATCAGTTCCCCGGACGGTGGTC
>CAYUCJ010000569.1:0-1758 GCA_964443285.1 uncultured Desulfobacteraceae bacterium
TGGACGTCAAGGCCAAATCCGTGAAAAAGAAATGGAAGGACAAGCGGTTCGCTGCCGGGGTGGACAGGGGTATCATTGAAAAGGGTGCCCAGATGCTCGGTGTGGAAATTGGCGAACTGATAACGGATACCATCATGGGGATGCGGGAAGTGGCCGAAGCCATCGGGCTCAAGGGCGTGCCGGTGGGTGATGATTGACGGTTGGTCCGCCTTGCCCTATATTCCGGCACAGTTCGTTATGGTCTCCAATCGGGGAATGAGACAAAAATTTCAGTTTCAGGTGAAGAATTTAGGTTAAAGTGGAGGAGCCTTTGCTTTTTGATCTGCTCTTCATTCAAAATTAAAGGAGGAAATGCGCGATGCGGAAGACAATCTTTTTTCTCGGGTTCGTACTGCTTTTCTGGGTAGCCAGCGCCGGCGCTGCTGAAAAAGAGATGAAAGTTGGGTTTATCTATGTATCTCCCATTGGTGATGCCGGCTGGTCCTATGCCCATGATCAGGGCCGGTTGGCCCTTGAGGCCATGCCGGGCGTTAAGACGACTTACGTGGAGGCGGTCCCAGAGGGGGCCGATTCCGAGCGTGTCATGTTGAACATGGCGCGGAAAGGGTATGACATGATCTTTGCCACCAGCTTCGGCTACATGGACTCCATGCTCAAGGTGGCCAAACAGTTTCCGAAAACCGTGTTTATGCATTGTTCCGGTTTTAAGAGGGCCGCAAACATGGGGACCTATTTCGGCAGGATGTACCAGGCCAGGTATCTGTCGGGACTTGTGGCAGGATCCATGACCCGGTCGAAGATCCTGGGTTACGTGGCGGCTTTTCCGATCCCCGAGGTCATTCGGGGCATCAACGCGTTTGCCCTTGGGGCCCAGGCCGTAAATCCCGATGTCCAGGTCAGGGTGGTGTGGACGAAGACATGGTATGACCCTGCAACGGAAAAAGAGGCTGCCAAGAGTTTACTCGACGTGGGTGCGGACGTCATCACCCAGCACCAGGATTCCCCCAGCGCTCAGGAAGCAGCAGAGGAGAGGGGTGCCTATTCGGTGGGATACAATTCCGACATGTCGAAGTTTGCTCCCAAGGCCCATCTCACCGCCCCCATATGGAACTGGGGACCGCTTTACAAGAAACTGGTTCAGGAAGTCCGTGAGGGAATCTGGAAAAGCCAGGCCCTCTGGCCGGGGCTCGATGAAGGGGTCGTAGGGCTGGCACCTTTCGGGCCCATGGTCCCCGAGAAAGTTCGCGTCATGGTCTTGGCCAAGAAGAAGGCCATCTCCGCGGGCAAAGCCATGGTCTTCTCCGGACCAATAGAAGATCAGAAGGGAAAAGTGCGTATAGCCGCAGGCACCACGGCTTCAGACGGGGAGCTGTTAGGTATGACCTGGTTTGTAAAGGGCGTCATCGGAACGACCGAATAACGGATTGAACAATTAGCCACGGTGCTGTGAGTGATGACATTGGCATGATGTTGCCGGTCAGGTGTTTTCTGTGAAGGAATGATTGGGTTGAGCCGGTTAGCCGGTTTTCCTGTCTGCCCGTGAAGAGCGACAAAAAACCGGCCAACGGGCCAAACGGGCGAACCTACATCTGACCAAAAATAACCGGGTCATAACACGACAGATTTTGCTGTATTAAGATGGCGAAAGGGTCCCTTATACCCGATGTTCGGCATAAAGATTATGAAGAAGCAGGAGCCCTCCCTATGGGGTTCCTGTTTCTTGTTTGTGGGGGCTGTTGCCCTGTCTCTGGGGATAAG
>CAYUCJ010000570.1:0-1751 GCA_964443285.1 uncultured Desulfobacteraceae bacterium
GCCTGAGGGTCATTTTCGGACCCTTTCTCATAGTGCACTTGGCACCCTACTCCGATATGGACGGCTATTTGGGGTTTACGCCTCCAAAACCACACGCGAATCACCTGCATAGCGCTAAACCCCAAATAGGCGGCGATCCCATCCGGAGTATTTAGAAAGGGTCTGAAAAAGATTGTCAGGACTCCTCCTCTTCGTCCCCGACAGGTTGCCGCTTGCGACATAAAACAGCTTTTTACAAAGTCATCATTTGTTCAAGTGGGTCATTCTTTACTCCACTTCAAGAGCTCAGTATTCGGTACGGACCCCCTGCTTTGCGAGGGCTTTCCGAACTTCCCGGATATCCACTTCCCTGCAGGTCTTCTTCCCCTTGATGGAAACGGAAGCCGCCACCCCTGCACCCTGTCCGGTTACGGAACAACACCTCATGGAACGTATGGCGGCATGAGACAGTCTGTCCCCCGCGACACAGCGTCCGGCCACGAGAAGGTTCTCTACCTTCTGCGGGACCAGAATCCCATACGGCACCTGGAAATACCGGCCCGTTGTCGGAATGACGACCATGCCATATCCGTCCAGGAATTCCGGAACCATACCGATGGCATCAGCAAACCGAGCCTCATTCATCACATCGTGACCGGTCATATTGTACTGTCCGATAATCTTCCTTGACTCCCTGGTTCCCAGCGATGCACCGAAGGTCCGGAGCCTTGCGTTTTCAAACCCCGGTGTGTATTTCTTCAAGGCGGATATGGCCCAGATGGCCTGCTGTCTTCCTTCCATCTCCGCCCGCGTGAGATCCCGTACGTCCGTGGCGTCAAAACCCTCCATGTAGACCACATTAAGGTAAGTTGCCTCGCCTTCCTTTGAGAGGCTGCTCCAGGTGCCTGCGATCTCGACGCCCTCGGGAATCTCGCCGGCTTCCTTTGCTTTTCTAAACGGCTCTTTGAGATAGGGGCTGAACAGGTCGTCTTCTTTTCCCGTGGTCTTTTCGGCCCAGTCCTTCAGAGTGGCCGGATGGGAGTGAACGTATTCAAGGAATGCATCCCTGTTCACATTGCTGCAGGAAAAGGTCACCGTGACCCCGAGCAAATCCTTTTTCCTGGAAAGACGATAAGGGGCTCCTGCGCGATAGGCAATATCCGCATCACCGGTCGCATCGATCACCCTCTCTGCGAGGATGGCCTGCCTGCCTGACTTGCTCTCTGTGATGATCCCCCTGATGGTCGTCCCTTCCATGACCGGTTCGACACCCATGCAGTGAAGCATGGGTACGACCCCTGCTTCTTCAACCAGTTTGTCCGCAACATACTTGAACATCTCCGTGTCCAGGGCCTCGCTCAGAGATTGCGGTTCTTTCCGGCTTCCCGCCATGGCCTTGGCCCGTTCCTCGAATTCAGTCCCGATTCCGCCGGATTCTATTGTGCCCCCGTGCCGGTACCACGCGATGGACTCCACTGAGGCCTGCGTAATGTTGCCGCCGAAACACCCGTACCGCTCCACCAGCATGGTGTCGACACCCTTTCGGGCCGCCCCTATGGCAGCCGAAAGTCCTCCCGGTCCGCTCCCCACAACAAGGACATCCGTCTCGGCAAGGACGGGAATCCGCCTGGAGGTTTCCACTATATGCTTCATCATGGATCATCTCCGTGAAATAACTTTCAGGAAGTCATCAATTTTTTGGAGCCGTCACGATAAGTGTTTCAGCAGACCGTGTCAATATCAAGGATCTTGGAAAACGCTTCCGTTATTGA
>CAYUCJ010000571.1:0-1750 GCA_964443285.1 uncultured Desulfobacteraceae bacterium
TGTTCAACGGACAGACCTATGCGTTCGGTACCTTTGTTGAATCGGATCTCAAGTTCGAGATGCTCGATCTGGAATATCAGTATGATTTCTTCAATCTTGAAAATGTTCTTGCCGGTTTTTCCGTGGGAATCCTGGCCAAGGCAAAGTATATCGATGGAGAGGCCCGCCTCCGGGCCGCGAGACTCGGGTACGATGAGAAGGAGACCTTCAAAGTCCCTGTTCCCATGCTGGGGCTGGGAATGCACCTGGGCCTTCTCGCCGATATCCTCGAAGCCCGCGTAAAAGGAGCCGGGGTCACCTATCCCGGCAGTACGTTCTATGACGCCCAAGCCGATCTCGCTTTCACGCCAATACCTTTTGTGGCGATCTACGGCGGCTACAGGATAATAAAACTCAAGATCGACGATGTGAGCAACGTCAGTGCGGACATTGAATTCAAAGGGCCATATGCAGGCCTTTCCATAAGCTTCTAAATCTCGGGCTTGACCAATCCAGCCTCGCTTAAATGCCATGTACAACAACGGCCTTCTTGTGATACACTCCCTCGAACTTGGATTTCCACAGGCACATTACTCCGGAGTCTCCCGCCCGGGCTTTGCAGGACGGGAGCCTCGATCCAAGAGGTGAGAGCAATGAAATGTCCGAATTGCCAGGCTGAAATGCTCGAAACTGCCCATTACTGCAATAATTGCGGCCATGAACTCGGATCGGAAGGCACACCGGATGAGAAGACCCCCGCCGACAAAGCGGCTTCGGAACTCTTAAGGCCCCTTTCCGGTTTCAGACGGAACCTCTCCACGGAGCTGGCGGCGAGGCAGGCCGAAATGAGGACGCTGGTCAAGCTCAAGGATCTGTTGAAACACCGGACCTACCAACCCGGTGAGATCATTATCCATAAGGGCGACAAGAGCAGGGACCTCTTTTTCCTGACCGAAGGGCTGGTGGAGATATCCACTGAGGAGCCGACCGGAAACGTCATACTCAACGAGGTTGAAGCGCCGGACATAATAGGGGACATTGCCTTTCTGTCCGGATTTCCCAGGACCGCAACGGCGCGAGCAAGAACACCGGTCAAGATTTTTGCCTTGAGGTATCAGGATTTCAGGGATCTGTTTCATGAGTTGCCTGAATGGGTTCAGCCCCTCTTGACTTCCTTTGTCGGTGGCATTAAAACCCTTCACAGCAAAATCAAACGACTGGAGCGAAAGGTATCTGAAATGAGTAGCGGCTAGGCATTCGCTTTTTTTCGGTCACATCGCGCCGCAACTTGGCTGAAACAGCGCCCGATGGATCCCGGGCTGGAAACGGTAAAGCATGGAGAAGAAATCCGTGGACCGGAATATGTCTTTCACCTCGCCCCTCGCCTTTCTGGGCAGAACGGTTATGGCCTGGGTCGACGAACTGGGTTCTCTGTTCGTCTTCTTCGCCAGGGGAATGGTCCTGATCTTCCGGCGCAAACAGTTTTCCATGATTGTTCAACAGGTGTATTACATTGGGGCCGGTTCAAGGAATATTATTATTCTGGTCGGCCTTTTCACCGGCATGGTTCTCGGTCTGCAACTCTACTACGTTCTGGTCAAGTTGGGAGGAGAAGGGATGATCGGAACGGCCGTGGCCCTCGCCCTTATCCGAGAATTGGGACCTGTTCTCACAGCCATCATGATCACGGCCCGGGCGGGCTCCGCCATGACCGCCGAGATCGGAATCCAGCGCATATCCGAGCAGATCGACGCCCTGGACACCATGCGCA
>CAYUCJ010000572.1:0-1749 GCA_964443285.1 uncultured Desulfobacteraceae bacterium
AGCTCCGGCCCCAGGGCGGCGCCTCCGGTATAAGCCCGCCGCAGCCGCAGCAGGCCGATCTGATTGATCAGGGGGCGGAACATCAACAGCGTTCCCAGCCAGGATTTAATTCGCAGTCCCGCCGGCATGGGCTTGCCGACCATCCGAAAGCGGGCCGCCGCTTCCCCCACCTTGATGAAATAATTGTAGAACAGTTTGTTGAGCCAATAGGATTCGTCGATTCTCAGCCAGATCTGGGAGCGGATGGTTTCGTAGATCCGGGGGGCGCCAAACATGAAGTGGGGGCCGATCTCCTTCAAATCCTCCATGGCGGTTTCCACCGACTCCGGGAAGTTGATGGTGATCCCCGTGGCCATGGCCACGCCGAAGGAGTTCATCTGCTCGCCGATCCAGGCAAAGGGCAGGAAGGAGAGATACTCGTCCGTGGGTTCCAGCGGATCCACCGTGGTAATCGCAACGCCCATGTTGATGTAGTTGCGGTGGGTCATCATGGCGCCCTTGGGCAGGCCGGTGGTGCCCGAGGTGAGGCACAGGTGACAGACATCGTCGGGCTTGCCCTGGTCCACCAGCGATTCGAACCGGCCGGGGTCTTTTTCATGCACCGCATCACCCAGCGCATACAGGGCCTTGATATCCATGAACCATGGATCCTTGCGATAGCTGCGCATACCCCGGGGATCTTCGTAGATTACCTTCTTTACCCCGGGAATACGCTCGCGCACGTCCACCAGTTTATCCACCTGCTCCTGGTCGTTGCAGAACACCGCAGCGATCTCCAGGTAGTCGAGGATGCCGACGATCTCCTCGGGGAGGCTGGTCTGATAGATGCCTGCCGATATACCGCCCATGGCATGGGTGCCGATGGCGATAAAAAGCAATTCCGGGATGTTGTCGCCGATGAGAGCCACTCTGTCCCCCCGGGAAAGGCCGATTTGCGTCAACCCCAATGCGGTTCTGCGGACAAACCCATAGTACTCTTCCCAGGTGTAGGCGTTCCAGTGGCCGAAGTCCTTCTCCCGCAGGGCCACCTTTTCCGGTGTCGTGTTCACCCGCCAGCGCAGCAGTTGGGGAATGGTGTATTCGAGCAGGTGGTCCTTGTCGTCCATGGGGTGGTCAATCTTCTCCGATATAAGCGTCGATGACTTTTGGGTTTTTGGCCACTTCATCCGGTTTGCCGGCGCCGATCAGTTCCCCGAAATCCAGCACGTAAAGTTGATCCGAGATGTCCATCACCACGCCCAGATCGTGTTCCACCAGGATCACGGTGGTTTCCCGCTCTTTCTGGATGTCGATAACAAAGCGGACCATGTCTTCCTTTTCTTCGATATTCATGCCCGCCATGGGTTCATCGAGAAGCAGGATGTGTGGGTCCAGCGTGAGCGCCCGGGCCACTTCCACACGTTTCTGGACGCCGTAGCTGAGCGATCCGACCGTGTGTTTGCGGTAGGGTTCCAATTCCATGAAATCGATGACATCTTCCACATAGCCCCGATTCTCCGCCTCCACCCGGGAGGCTTTGCCAAAATAGAGCAGGGCGTGCAGGAAGCCGTATTTCAATTTCTGGTGGCGGGCCAGCAGCAGGTTGTCCAGCACGGTCATGCCGCTGAACAGTTCCAGGTTCTGGAACGCCCGGGCAATGCCCAGGTTGGACACTTGATGGGGAGAGGCGTGGCTCAGGCGGCGGTCGCCGTAGTGAATTTCTCCGCTGGTGGGGTGGTAGAATCCGGAGATGCAGTTGAGCAGACTGGT
>CAYUCJ010000573.1:0-1745 GCA_964443285.1 uncultured Desulfobacteraceae bacterium
TCGGCCTTTCGTATCCTCTCCGATCTTTACCGGCTTCTTTCCTCCGAGGCCGCTGCTGCTCCGGTCTCCTTCTGTAAGTTCTTTTCAAGGGGTCTTCCGAATCTCTATTGATGGAACAGCAAAAGCCCCTCCGTGGACTTCCAACGAAGTCGTGTTGTCCACCGGAGTTCGGCTCCACTTCGTTGTTCACAGGTTACCGGTTGCGGCATAAACCAGCTTCTTAGGAGTTCATCGGTATTAGGTTCCTGCGGCTCAAGCTACGAGTTCAGCGGAGACCTGGTTCATATCCATGAGTCCATTTCTCATGGCCTCACCAAGTTTGAGCCCTTCGAGCGTCTCCATCTTGTCATCAACCGTCTTATCGCAGCCCTGAAGGATCCTGAGCCCGTTCAGGTAGGTTTTTTCCAATGCTTCCCTGGCAAAAAGCCGGGCACAGGCCCTGACATATTCCGGGGAACGGGAACCGGTGCTCCGTTCGTAGGTTGCGGCCTTTCTGCAAAGTGCATCGGCCACCTCGCACCAGGTTATGATATCGGCCAGAAGGAACATCACGTGCTGATTCCGGTTGAGTTTGTTCGCCCTGGCGGCGAAGATGACTTCATTCAAGGCCCGAAGGGCTCCTGCCAAAAGGTGGCCGCCACACTCCGTGGGCAGCGTATCCACCTTCCCGGCCATTTCCTCATAAAAGGTCCCTTTGGATCGGACCGTGCTTCTCAGGCGAAACATGGATATGATGTTACGCTGAATTTCGCTCGTACCCTCATAGATGGTGAGGATCTTTACGTCCCTCTTGATTTTTTCCACCTCGTATTCGCGCATGTATCCATAACCGCCGAAGGCCTGGATGGCATCGTTCGCCGTGGCGTCCCCCGCCTCTGTGGAGAAATATTTGGCAATGGATCCTTCCACCTGGAGGTCTTCTTCCACTCCGTCGAGCCTGCGGGCCGTTTCTTCTATGTGGGCACGGGCCGCCTCGAGCTGCACGGCGTGCGGGACGAGGAGCCTGTGGGTGTAACCCTGTTTTTCCGCCAGGGTCGTCCCGAACTGGACCCGTTCCCTGGAATACTGGACAGCCCTCTCCAATGCGGCCATCCCGCCTCCCAGGCCGAAAGTGGCTACCATCAGACGGGTATAGCCGAAGACCTTGTTGGCCTCTTTCAGGCCCTGGCCCTCGACGCCGCCGATCAGGTTTTCCTTTGGGACGAAGAGGTCTTCCAGGCTGAGGGGACAGGTGTCGGAGGCCCTGATACCGTGCTTGTCTTCATGCTTACCGGGTATGAGTCCCTGGGCCCCGCCTTCCACCACGAAAAAGGAAGGCCCTTCAGGTGTGGCCGCCAGGATCGTGTAAAGGTCCGCGACACCCCCGTTGGTGATGAACTGTTTCTGACCGTTCAGTTTGTACCCCTTGATATTTCCCTCCTCATCCAGGACGCGCTCCGCCTTGGTTTTCAAAGACTGGACATTGGAGCCCGCATTGGGCTCGGTGACGCCGTAGGCCACGATGAGCCCCTCTTCGGCAATCCTTCCGATGTACTTTTCTTTCTGTGCGTCAGTGGCCCCCACCCGGAGGGGGTCCATGCCCAGGCAAATGGCCAGAAATGAGGTGGCGATCGCCAGGTCCATTTTTGCCATACGTTCGGAAACCATAGCCACTTCCGTTGCCCCGGCCCCCAGGCCCCCGTAGAACTCGGGGATAAAAATGAGGTGGAGTGCCATCTCGGGACTGAGCATGAACTTGATCAGCT
>CAYUCJ010000574.1:0-1681 GCA_964443285.1 uncultured Desulfobacteraceae bacterium
CTCCCGATTCTTCCTGCTTTTTCCTTGATTCCACTCAATTTTGAATGTACCACCCCGGGTCGCTGAAGAGCAAGATATTTGTTGGTGGGTAAGGCCTTATGGCTTTGATACTATGTGGAAAAGTGGAAAAGGGGTCACCTATTTATCAGCCTTCTTCGGCCTCCCCCTTCTACGATCCATCCGCCATTTTTCGGCCAACCATAGCAGGTGAAAACTATTCAATCATCGCCAGTGCCGAAGCGATCTCTTCCTTCACCTGCCCTTCAGCGACTGGCAAGAAGTCTTTCAGTGCAGCGCGACTCGCCTCCGCACCGATTTTTCCTAATGCCCAGGCCGCCATGCATTTTACCCGTTTGTCGCTGTTTTCGCGAAACACCCGGGTCAGGTCATCGGTGTATGCCGGATCGAGCGTATTTCCCATTACCCGTGCCACGTTCATTTTCCAGCGCCAGATGTCATTGGCGGACATGTAGAACATATGCGGCCAGATGCGGGATTCGAAATAGGTTCTGTCCATGTGCAATAGTTTGGAGAGATCAAAATCGTCCGCCTTTGCCGCCACTTTGGGGTTAACGGACAAGGGCTTGGCCAGCCAGGCGGCATTCCGCGGGCAGACGTCCTGGCAGCGATCACAGCCGTATACGTACAGGCCCATGGGTTCACGCAGGTCAACAGGAGTAACCCCCCTGGCGAAATAGGTGAGAAAGGAGATGCAGCGGCGGGGATCGAGGGAACCGTTGCCCTTCAGGGCCCGGGTGGGACAGGCCGCGATGCAGGCATTGCGGCACCATGAGGGGCACCCCATTCCGGCGGTCGGTTCATCGGCTTCGAAGGTGTGGTCCACCACCACAGCAATCGGCAAGTTCCATGAACTCCGGCGGCCCAACCGACCGGCGTAGAAGAGACCGTTTTTCCCCAGGTTGCCTAAGCCGGCGCGCATGGCAGCCGGCCGGTGGGGCAGGTTGAAGGGCACCTTGGAGTCGATTCCGTTTTCCCGCAGAAAGTTCCTGAACGCCTTGATCCGCAGGGCCAGCCCGTCCTTGGTGACCCGGTCGTCATCCAGATAGCAGCGGCCAAAGTGTTTCTCCATCACCCTTGGAAAGGCTTCGTTGAAATAGAATTCGAGCAGAACGATGACCGTTTTGGCTTCGGGCATGAACGATTGGGGGTCCGTTCCCCCCACCAGGCCCAGACCGGAGGCTTCGGCCCAGCCATACTCCTCTTGGTGGTCGGTAAGATAGGCCTGGTGGTCCTCAAAAGGCGCGGCTGTGGTGAATCCGATGTCGGCGAATCCGTTGGCGTGGGCAGCCTGGATGATGTCGCATTTGGTAAGCATGGTTTTCCCCTGGAGATATTCGTATGAAGAGCAGGTGAACGGGATGTTCCTGAAGCGCCGTCATTCCGGGCCTGGGACAGGACAGTGAAAAGGCCGAAATCCGCAGCGACCGGAGTCATGGAAGAAGGAGGGCGCGTAGCTTTTGGAATATGCCGTTTGCCGGGCTCTTGGGAGCCACGACTTCTTTGGAACTCATCATCCTGCCCACGGACGGGTGGCAAATCAACGGGGTGAATTGCAACCCGTGGATTTTTGAGAAAATCGAAAATCGCACTTTACGATTCCATCCCATTTAGATGCCACGCTGACGTAATTTCTCCTCCCAGAATTTCTTTTCTTTTTCAC
>CAYUCJ010000575.1:0-1671 GCA_964443285.1 uncultured Desulfobacteraceae bacterium
ACTGAAGCAGCACGTATCTGAAGTCAAGAGCGTAGAGTCGGTCTGAAAAACAGGCATAAAAGGCGAAAGGCTTAAAGCGTAAGGTGAAAAGCATTACGTAAGAGCTGAAGTTTACTTGCCTATTCTGCCTTGTTTTCAATCAAACTAATAAAGAGGAGGAACAACGCATTATGGAGATCAAGAAAATTGGCGTTATCGGGGCAGGAACCATGGGAAACGGCATCGCCCAGATGGCGGCACAAATCGGTTGTGAAGTGATCATGCGCGATGTTGAAGATGCGTTCGTGGAACGGGGAATGAAGAGCATCGACCGGTTCCTGTCCAAAGGTGTCAAAAAAGGAAAGCTGGATTTGGCGGGCAAGGATGCCATTCTGGGCAGAATCAGGGGGACCACCGACATGACCCAGATGAAAGATGTGGATCTTGTCATTGAAGCGGTCATTGAAAACCTCGACCTCAAGAAGCGCGTTTTCAAGGAACTGGATGAATTGTGCCGCCCAGAGGTGATTCTGGCCTCCAACACGTCATCCATGTCCCTAACGGAAATTGCCGCCGCGACGAAACGACCTGACAGGGTATGCGGCATGCATTTTTTCAATCCGGTGCCGCTCATGAAACTGGTTGAAATTATCAGAGGTTATGCGACCAGCGATGAAACAGTTGCCGTCACTGCTGAGCTGGCGAAAAAGATGGGTAAGATCACGGTTGAAGTCAAGAAGGACTCGCCTGGGTTTATCGTCAACCGGATCATGATCCCTCACATGATTGAGGCCATCAAGATCGTCGAAGAGGGCATCGCGTCCGTTGAGGACGTGGACACGGCTGTGAAGAACGGTCTGAACTATCCCATGGGTCCGTTCGAGCTGATGGATCTGACCGGAATCGATATCTGCTATTTTGTGGCGGAATATTTCTATAAAGAACTGAACAAGGAATCGAAGTGGGCTTCCCCGAATCTTCTCAAGACCATGATACGGGCGGGAAAACTGGGGAGGAAGACCGGAGCCGGGTGGTATGACCACCGCAAATAACGCCTCAGAGGCTAAGGGCGCAGGGCTTCTTAATACGTAAGGGAACCGAATACTTTCAAACTGTTACATGTCAAGCCTCAGATCTGATGGCCCTGCCACAAGAAAGAAGGCAGCCGAAAACGGCTGCCTTCTTTTATAAGGGATGAAAGCAGGTGACCTGCCTACTTGTTCTTATGACGCATCTTTTTCTTGAGCTTGCGGTGTTTGTGTTTGGTGATCTTTTTCCGGCGTTTCTTGACAACACTTCCCATACAATATGACCTCCATCACAGGATATCTTTACACCCTTACTACGCCTCGGATGTTTCTGTCAACAACTCTTTTTCAAATGCTTTTGCCTCCCAACGAAGCCGAAATGGCTCCGCTTCAGGAACCTCCCGTTCACCTGGCTCTCATGACGAGAACCTGAGGCTCTTTTTCGGACGCCTTCTCATAGTGCACTTGTATCCAGCCCCGACATGGACGACTAAGGGAGGAACTGTGGATTCCTTTCCGAAAGGGAATATCCGGGACGCCGATGTCTCATAAGGACAGTGATCTGGTAGGTCATGCACCGGACAACCGCATCGGACCATCCGCGCTTGGACTGATGAGAGAAGTAGCCTGACTGGGGATCCCTGGCAGAATATTTGCGCCGTGT
>CAYUCJ010000576.1:0-1669 GCA_964443285.1 uncultured Desulfobacteraceae bacterium
TGTGCACTGGTTGAATTGATGAAAGAGGAGGGTGCAGGATGCCGGTTTCAGAAAAGATTCGTGCTTCAATGGAAAGATCGTCGTGGATCCGGAGGATGTTTGAGGAGGGAATCGAGAGGAAGGCGAAGTTCGGCGCGGAAAACGTCTTCGATTTCAGCCTGGGAAATCCCGACCTTGAACCCCCTTCAAGGACGGTGGACATCCTGGTGGAGCTCGCCAAAGACCCCACCCCGGGCAACCATGCCTACATGCCGAATGCGGGATTTCCTGAAACGAGACAGGCTGTGGCGGAGTACCTGAACACCTTTAACGGGTCACGGGCCTCGGCAGGGGACATCATCATGACCGTGGGGGCAGGCGGTGGGCTCAATGTGGTCTTCAAGGCCATCCTCAACCCGCAGGATGAAGTGATCATCCCGAAACCCTATTTTGT
This sequence comes from uncultured Desulfobacteraceae bacterium, assembly GCA_964443285.1. Taxonomy (GTDB): domain Bacteria; phylum Desulfobacterota; class DSM-4660; order Desulfatiglandales; family Desulfatiglandaceae; genus CAYUCJ01. Next base: position 434 of record CAYUCJ010000576.1, read on the forward strand.
GGAGTACAATTCCTATCTGGACAACCATCAGGGCGTGCCGAAGATTGTAGCGACTCATCCCGATTTTTCCCTGAATCTGGAGGCCATATCGGAAGCTGTTTCAGAGAAGACGCGGGCCGTCCTGATCAATTCTCCGAATAACCCAACGGGTAAGGTTTACCCAAAAGAAGAGCTGGCTGAATTGGCCAAGCTCCTCGTTCACCACAGCGCCAGGCTGGGAAAGCCCATTTACCTCGTCTCGGACGAGCCATACAGGAAAATCGTCTATGACGGGACCGTCGTGCCCAGCGTCTTTGACGCCTACAGGGAAAGTATCGTGGTGACTTCCTTTTCCAAGGATCTCTCTCTGCCCGGCGAACGGATCGGCTATATCGCAGCAAACCCGGAGATCTCGGACAAGGCCGTGCTGATCGGAGGAATGGTTCTCAGCAACCGTATCCTGGGTTTTGTCAATGCACCGGCGATGATGCAGCGGGCCATACGGTACCTGCTGGAGGATAGTGTGGATATCTCCATCTATCAGCGAAGAAGGGATATCTTCTGCGAAGGTTTGGAGGCCGCAGGATATGAGTTTGAGAAACCGGAAGGGGCATTTTATCTCTTCCCCCGGACACCGGTGGAGGACGATGCCGAGTTTGTGGCAGCGCTCCAGGAGGAAAATATCCTGACGGTGCCGGGGAAAGGTTTTGGCGGCCCCGGTCATTTTCGGATTGCCTACTGTGTTGAAGACAAAGTCATTGAAAAGGCAATGCCCGGGTTCAAGAGGGTGATGGATAAGTATCGGTAAGAAGGCTTAGGGCGTAGGGCATAGGGCGTAAGGCTTCAGAGGCCGGCCTCGGGCTGAGGCGTTGATTGCCCTTCTGCTTTCTTATGACGCGTTTTATGGCTGTAATCGGAGTGAGGTGAAGTATGTATTCTAAGATAATATCCCTGAGATTCCCGGGAAAGATCGCCCATGAGCCTATTGCGGTCAATCTAGTCAGAGATTTTGACCTGTCTTTCAATATCCTGAAGGCCGTCATTTACCCCCGCAAGGAAGGGTTGATGGTCATGGAGTTGAGCGGCCACCGAAAGAACTTCCAGAAAGGAGTTCGGTATCTGAAGGATCTCGGAATCAGGGTCGAAAGCATCGCCCAGGAGATCAAACGGGATGAAGACAAATGCTTCCATTGCGGGGCCTGCACGGCCGTTTGCCCTACCGGTGCCCTCCACATCAGCAGACCCGATATGGAGGTC
>CAYUCJ010000577.1:0-1653 GCA_964443285.1 uncultured Desulfobacteraceae bacterium
CCCCTCGTTGCCCGAGTGTTTTTTCAGAACATCTACGAATTTCGGCGTGAGCTCTTAGGCCAGCAGACAATAGGTATCGTTTTGGATCTTCTCAAAATCCTCAACCGTCAACTTTTTGTCTGTCTTGAGAAGTTGGCGCACACGGGTCACCCGGTCCATGGGTTCCCAGTAGTGCCCGATCAGATAGGGGTAGTCATCACCTGCGACCTTGTTGTTGGAAGTTGCGATAAACCCCTCTTCCGGATTGAGTATATGGGGTCTCTGGTCAAAAGGAACATACCCCTTCCACTCATATTCTCCGGTCCACCCCGGCACCGGCAGCATGCCGTCCCCTTTCCAGCGTATGGGTACTGTGGCGCAAGTCCAGTACCCGATATTACCACTCCTGTCTGCAAATATGAAATTTTGGCTCGGCAGCTCCCAGTACCTGAGGGCCTCCGTGACTTCCTTAACATTCCTGGCCTTGAGCAACATCGAACCCGCCCGTCCCGGCTGAAGGCCTTCCGTGAATGCCCACCTCTGAGAGATCGTTTCTTCACTCCCCCCCCTGCCCGGTTCCGCCACAATGGGGCCGTGGCGCGTCAGGAGGATCTCCTCCTTGACAGCGGCCTCCCCTTTCACACGGATGTTTTCCTCGATAACCTTCATGTCCTCCCAGTGATCTTTGTACCAGTACTGGTGAGGATTTTCGGGATTAATCTTCTCTACATAGAAATCCACGTCATCCACCATGACGTTGGTAATTCCCCAGGCTACATCCCGGTTGTGGCCGATGGCTATGCCCGGCACCCCGGGAACGGCAAACCCGGAAGCATGGACGGTAGGACATTGGAGGTCGACCTCCCACCAGAACGAGGGATTGGGCAGGCCCAGATGCGTGTCGTTGGCCAGAATGGGCTTGCCATGAGCCGCTTTTTTCCCTGAGATCAACCAGTTGTTACTGGCCGCCCCTTTGGGCAATTGCATCAGCGTTGCAATTTTCCGTGCGGCTTCCAGGCCCGGGTCCGACAATTCAGCAAGACCCCCATGGCCCTCCGAAATAATGAGCGGTGCGTCATCCTGCCACAGGGGGAAGGCCTCCCTGAATCTTTCCTCTCCCACTTTGTTCAACACCTGGGCTGCCGTCAAATCCGTTGTGAAACCGCAACTCAGTCCCCAGTTGACCACCTTCAGAATGGCGAGGTAGTCGTCCTCCGTCCATTTCTCGGGTTGATAGCGCAGCAGGGTGAACTCTATGGGCAATCGATCGGAATGGCTCGTGATATAACCGTTTATTCCTTTCACAAAGGCTCTGAAAAGGGGCGCCAACTCCTGCGGGATGGTCTTGTCCACACCCGCCGCGGTAAGCAGTCTGAAGTACCGGTCCGTTTTCACAAACTCTTTCCCGAAGACTTCCGAGAGACGCCCCTGGCCCAGGTGCCGCAAGAAATCAATCTGCCAGAGCCGATCCTGGGCCACGGCATAGCCGAGTGCGAAGTACATATCTTCTTCATTCGCGGCATAGATATGGGGGACGCCATAGGTATCCCGCATGATCTCCACCTTTTCATTAAGCCCCTTCACGGATAGTTGACCACTGATCTCCGGCAACCGTTTCTTGAGGGTGTGCTGAAACCAGAGATAGCCGGAGCCGAGGCCCACCACAATGATGCC
>CAYUCJ010000578.1:0-1169 GCA_964443285.1 uncultured Desulfobacteraceae bacterium
CGGACAACGCACAGCTCAAAAAGGACGCCACCGCCTCGTCGGAAACCATCACAACCGTTCCCATCGGTGTGAAGGTCAAAGTCCTGAGCACCGAAAACCGGTGGCATAAAATCCAGCTTCCCTCGGGAGAGAAGGGATGGATGTACCGCGGCCGCCTCTCCGATACAGCGCCGGAAAAGGCTTCCCAAGAGGGTTCGGGCAATCTGTTCGGCGCCCTGGCGAGCAGCAATATCTCGGCGGATGAAGCGAGCACCGGTCGAAGCATACGGGGGCTGTCCGAGGAAACGGAACAATACGCCAAACTCAAAAAGACATCCCCGGCGGCGAAAAAGGCCCTTGACCAGGTTCTCGCCATGAAAATTTCCGAAAAGGAGCTCCAGACGTTTCTGAAGCAGGGAAAAATCGGAGAATATGCACCCTAAGCCACACAAGGCCCGTTTTGATTCTTTTATGCACTGCATTGGAGATAAACAAATGAAAAAAGGTAGAATTCTGATTTGGATCATTCTTGGTCTCATTCTGGCTGCAGGAACCGAGGGGAGATCCTACGCGGCCTCTTTAAACAAAACAGCCTCAACGGGGGACAAGCCGGTTCAGTTGGCAGGCCTCCTGGACAGTCTCCTGGACCCCAATTCAAAGGAAAGCAAGATCCTGCAGGGCGCCACTTCGATCCTGAGTTCCACCGGAGAGATCAATTACAAATCGGAGCTCACCATCGGAGAGAGCCTGGCGCTCGAAGGTTTCGGCCGCTACGGAATGCCCGTCAAAGACCCTTCTTTGCAGAAATATGTAAATCTGGTGGGAATGGCGGTAGCGAGGAATTCCATTCGACCGGACATCCCCTATTATTTCGTTGTGGTAAACAGCCCGCTCCAGAATGCCTTTGCCTGTCCCGGAGGGATCATTTTTGTCAGTGCGGGCCTGCTGAACACCGTCCAGACCGAGGCGCAATTGGCCGGAGTCCTGGCCCACGAGGTAGCCCATGTGGCGCACAAGCACGCACTCAAATCGATCCAGCGGGCCCGCTTTTTTCAAGGAGTGGGAACGATCACAGCAGCGACCATGGAAGGAGAAAAAGGGAAACAGTTCGAGAATATGATCGGGGGACTGGAAAATATTCTCTTTGATAAGGGGCTGGATAAGAATATGGAATTTGAAGCAGACCTCAG
>CAYUCJ010000578.1:1179-1649 GCA_964443285.1 uncultured Desulfobacteraceae bacterium
CCTGGAGACCACCTACCGGACAGGATATGATCCTGATGGACTGGTGGAAGTACTGAAAGAACTGGAGCGAATTGAAGCCTCGTCCACCAAAAAAGGCTCGTGGTTCACTACCCACCCTCCCCTCCCCGAAAGGATCAGCAAATGTCAGGCTCAGTTGAAACAATACCCGGACAGGAAAAGTCTGGCCGAGCTTCCCGATCGGTTTAAAGAGATCAAGAAAACGATACCGAAATAGCGATCCGGATCATTGAAGACAAATGATTTGAAAAATTAGAGGGCTCTCGACAGCTTCTGTATCTTGACGCAGTTCCCCAAAAGTATGATTTCCGGATCACCTGTGAGCAGGGTTCCATTTGTCTTTTGGGCCAGTGATACGGCAAATGCATCGGCATAAGACAATTTATGCGTTGCCTTTATCCCCGCAGCAGACAAGATATCGGTTTTTGAAGCTTCGTGCAGGCTTATGGGGA
>CAYUCJ010000579.1:0-1642 GCA_964443285.1 uncultured Desulfobacteraceae bacterium
CAGGAGTTTCAGAGATAAATGGCAACGGGGGTCGCAAACCCGCGTCAGGCGCGGTTTTAGCGGCCGGTTTGCTGTAAGACCCCACTGGCGTCCACGCGGTAGCCGAACGCCGATAGGACTCCGGCCTGGGTCTTACTGGGCGTTTCAAGACGACGGCGCGGCTTTCGTTCCCCTTGCTTCAGGCTCAAGACCTGATGCAGCCTGCGCATGTCCTGCATGATGTCCGCGGCCGTTCGGTTAATGCCCGCGGCCGCCAGTTTAAGCTCGATCCGGCGCAGATAAGTCATCGCCGCCACACAGGTAAACAGGTGGCACCTTATTTTGCTGTCCGTCCAGTGGCGCACAGGGCTCACCCCCACCAATTCGTCGTCCTTGCTTAGACGGAAGCGATCCTCCACCTGCCAGCGGTCCAGATTTGCCTGAACAATGTCGCTGGTTGTCCAATCCGTGTTATCCGTGATGATGACGCTCTTTCCGAACATGGCCTGCTTGCGGCCGACCAGATACGCGTTTTTGCGAAAATTCATGGACAGACCGGCCTGCGAATGGGTAAACGTGAGCTCGTAGAGTTCGTGCGGCATATGCATTCTCACGCAAAGGCGCAAATAGCGTTGCCTGACGGCGTCCTCGTTTCTCCAGTGGGGCGCCTTGTCTCTTACCTTTGCCCGCATGGAAAGCAGCTGCTGACGCATGGCCTCCAGCTTGTCATTGAAGGTATACTCCTGTTTGCGGTGGCTGGCCGGATTATAAGTGACGATCACCGCCCGCTCTTTGCCCCAATAGTCTCCTCGGGTCCGGTAGGCCAAAAGGCATTCGGCGTGCTTTCCCTCTGTCATGAGCTGCCTGTTGCCTGGCGTATCCACCGGCTCGAACCGCTCCAGGGGCGTTGCGGCCAGATCCTGGGCAAAATAGGTGGAATAGGTGGTGGTGTCGAACAAAAGGCAATCCGCCGAGGGCGCTTCCACATGCCAGATGCGCTCGAAGAACGCGTTGGCGATCTTGCGCAAATCGGCCTCGGATACCCGGTCCCATTTTTCCCAGTAGCGCTGGCTGGTAAGCTCGTCTATGCCAACGGGCCGGATATGCTGGATGGCGGTGCTCCGGTACCAGGATGCGAGCTTGTTCTTGCTGACGGCGTGCACCATCCGGTTTAGGACACCGTATAGGAAATACTCGCCGATGGAAGGCCCCGTTTCCCGGTCCGCCCGCGCAACGATGCGATCGATAAGACCGCAAAGGTCGATGTCCCTATCGATCTCGCAGGAAAGCCACAGTGCCCCGAACTCTTCCACCTTCAGGGTTACCACATCCTCATCCCGTCCGCGCACCAAGCCGGCGACCTTTTCCGGCGTCCCGATGTAGGTCTGGGAGATGACCTTGGGCTTGCCATTGACCCGTGCGATCTCCCGGACATAGAGGTAGGGTCTTCCCTTCTTGGTCTTTACGTGGAAGTGGGCCATGTAAGCACCATACATAGTAGGGTCTTACATGTCAAGCCCAAAATGGTGCGAAGGCTTATTTTTCAAGGACTAAGGATCGGGAAAGCGGGAAGAAACGATAGGCCTTACGGGATGATGTGGCATAACCTGCTGTTATTCAAACGAATCGACGCGGCAGAATGGATTATCTCTGAAACTCCTGT
>CAYUCJ010000580.1:0-1632 GCA_964443285.1 uncultured Desulfobacteraceae bacterium
TTACGGAGGACTTGTTGAGGGGTACCGGCGGCAGAAGCGTGTTGGGCTTGGGACCCGTTGCCTTCCATGCACCGAAGTATTTTTCGATCACCGCCTTGGCGTTTTCGGGCGTCACCGCGCCGATGACCACGATGGTGGTCATATCAGGCCGCAAGACTTTCTGACAGTAGTCCTTTACATCCTGGAGTGCCAGAGACAGTACGGTTTCCGGGGTAGCCTGACGCAGCATGGGGTCGTTTTTGGGTAAAATGCCGGAATCGATGGCCCGGCTCGCTAAATACCCCGGGCTTTGAAGTTTTCCCGCCACGGCAGCCGCCACTTGCTGCTGCACCACTTTAAAGGCTTTTTCAGGCAGAGCGGGATGAAGCTGGTTGTCGGCCAGAAGCTGCACCCCGCGATCAAAGTAGGGTGTCAAGACCTGGAGGTAAAAATCAACTCCGGCGGATTCTCTGGCACCGATATGATCCAGGGCCTTCTGGAAGGCCAAACGGTTCAGCGACGCGGTGCCGTAGGAAAAAAGCTGATCCATCAGGTGATTAACGCCCTCCTTGCCCGGAGGTGTCTGCAGCTCGGGCCGGTTGAGCACGTGGCCGTAAACATTTACAGTGTTGCTGACGGATTCGGGCTGGACGATAAGTTTAAGACCATTGGCCAGATCGTAAACGACAGGCTTCAATGTGGAAGGAGGGATGACGAGTCGTTTTAATGCCGCGGCAGCCCATTCGGGCAATTTTACCGGCTGGGTCTGCTGGGGAGCAAAGGACTCTTTGCCGCCGAAAGCGGCCGAAGAAGTGGGCTTGCCCGAGGCTTCCGGCGTGAGCATGCCCACAATGGCATGATCCAGATCAAGATATTTACGGGCTACGCGGTTCACATCCTCCACCGAAACCTGCTGGGTGGCCAGCAGATTGTCGCGGGGGGATTGGCGGCCCTCGACCGCCAACGCCTGAGACCAGGCCATGGCCAGCCCGAGCACTGAATTTTTCCGCAGCTCGGCCTTCGTCAGTTTGACCCGTTTGGCAGCTTCCACCAGATCGGTCGGAAAGCCATCCTTTATATAGGCCGCCAGGATCTTGCGGATCTTTTCGGCCAGGTCCGGTAAGTCCGCCCCCTTGGGGAGCACGCCGATCGCATATCCCAACCCCGCCTGGGGCAGCGTACTCAAGCTGAAGCCGGTGAACAATGCCTTGCCCTCGGTTACCAGGGCATACAGGTTGCTTCGCTGGTTGCTCAACACATCGGCGAGCACCTCGGATGCCGCATAGTCCGGGCTATCGTAACCGGGCATGCGAAAGGAGATCATGGTCATCGCGTAGGGCTGGTCCGTCTTGAGCTTGAATGTTTCAGCCGTTACGGGTTTCAGGTCGATTTCAGGCCGTTTGGGAAGATTTCTGGCAGGGATGTCCTGGAAAAGTATTTTGACTTCAGCCAGCGCTTCCGGGGGGTTCACGTTGCCCACAATCACCAGGATAGCATTGTTGGGAGCATACCAGGTATCATGGAACTTTTTGAGCATAGCCCCCGTGGTCTTGTCAAATGAAGCACGGGTGCCGAGGGCGTCAAGGGCATATGGGGTGCCCTTGAACATGGCCGCCAGAAGTTTTGTATAAAAGACGTATTCAGGATCGGACA
>CAYUCJ010000581.1:0-1598 GCA_964443285.1 uncultured Desulfobacteraceae bacterium
AATTTCCCCGGCGGCGGCGGCAACCTGTTCAGAGCCTTCCTCAAGTTCAGTTACCGCCACATTGATGGGATTCGTAATGGATCGCGCAAAAAACAAGGTAAAGGGAAGGACGATCAAGATGCAGATAAGGGATACGATACTCAACATTTCGACTGTGTGAATCGTATTTTTTCTAGAAATGGCCTTTGAACGCAACGAGGAAAGCATCCCTACGCGTTTTCCTCCCTCAATAATGGGAATGGCCCCTTCGGCATAGGCCTCTTTGCCCAGATTCAGTTGGCCAATGAGGACTTTCGAACCCAGGCCTTCTCTGTCAACCGTTTCATTTTCCGATCGAGCCGCCAACTTCCTGTTAAAAGTGGTGTATCCGCTCTCTGATCCGACTGCGAATTCATCTCCGAGAAACAGATTGACTTCTGTTCCAGTCAGTCTTGAAAGTCTTTTAAGAATTTGAGAATCCACTGATTTTTCCAATACCATGAGCCCTGTGGGGATATGAACCTCCTTGACTTTTCCACCCTGTTCCACGTAATCGGTGGCCATTATCGGCGCAGAGGCGCTTAGGAATGCGCGTTTTTTCCCTGCTCGGAATTGAATCGTCGGACGTTTTGGCGCTTCGTAACCCAGCTGCGTGGCCATCTTTTCGTAGTTTTCCAGATTTGCAAGCTTCTCCTCAGTAATCTTTTCTCCCTCTTCGATGGAAGCCACCTTGTAGCTGATTTTGTCAGGCGTCCGAAAGGTATATCCGATGATCACATGGCCTGTGCCTTTGATGGAAAACGCCATGAGGGTTCCCTCACTATCATATGCGGCGATTTTCCATAGATGATTCATTTTGAGGACATTCAACAAGACCTTTGCCAAATCCATACACTGATCTTCTAGAGTCGACATGATGGTTGAGTCGGTTCTTGATTGACCAAAGTATTTCAGGAGGGTCCCCAGGTTCTTTCTCTTGGCGATCTGTTTGCTTTGTTCGAGGAGGTTGTTCTCCCTATTCAAGAAATCCTCTTTGATGACAATGAATGCCTGGTCGAGCGATCGTACTTCCTCCTCATGGTTCTGTCTGTTGGCCGTCCAGGTGATGATGAAGGTTGAGAGTACCATCGAAAGGATCACCACAAGTATTCCGCCACATGTCATTTTCCCCTTCAGTTTCAGTCTCATACGGTTTTTTCTCCAGCAGCTCTGAATAAATCCAAACGGGTAATCCTCTTCATACCGTGGCCCATTGGGTCCGGAAAATCTTCTCGGAGAATCTTGCACGGATTATGCCAAAAAAATCGGGGAAAAGAATCAGGGATGATCCATCCTGAAAGAGATCTTCACCATACGGGGCACACCGGTCCGGAACGTCCGCATTTCTTGCCTGCGAGGCAGACGGGGATACGTGGACAGAAGGCGGGCGCAGAAGATAATAAACCCGGATCAAAGACGCCTTTCAAAGGGAACCCATGGGTCCGCACAGATGAAAGGGTGGTTTCTCACAAAAAAACGTCAATCTTTTGGCGAATCATTGTTCGCCCCCCATTTCAGGTGCCCGTGGATGCGGGGTGAAAAAGTCTTTTTGGAATCCGGTCGATCAGGACGGGAAGTTG
>CAYUCJ010000582.1:0-1574 GCA_964443285.1 uncultured Desulfobacteraceae bacterium
GAGGAGATTTATCGAAAAGGGGAAAAAGGCGTCCACCATATTCCACCTCACTTTTCTCTGAGAGGGGGGCTGTCCCAGACCATGCGCTGCCTGTACTCCTGCAGGGAGGATGAGGAGCGGATGCGCAGCGTCTATTATCTCGTGGGGTTGATGGACTGCATGGTCAACCAGGTGAATCCCGTCCTCCGGACGGATCTCCTTCGGGACATGTACAAGAAGGTGTTCCGCCTGAAACGGGAACTCGACATCCACTGGTACGGGCCGCTGGATCAGGTACTGCTTCCCATTGACGTTCAATTTCACAGTGAACAGGAATACCGCTCCAGGCTCAATCAGGCCCAAACGCTCAAAGAACTGTATGACGCCGTCCTGGCGGGTTCCGAGGAGATGTTCGACATCCTTTCGCTGGAATACGTGTTTTACTGTCCCAACATGGGAGGTTGACCATGGAAACCGAACGGGTTGCATCCATGGAGCGGGAGATCCGCGAGCTTGAACGGCGGTTGGATTTGAAAAATGCCGAGCTCGAACGGATGAAATTGAGTCATCTCTTTCTGCAAACCCTGTTCGATGGAATTCAGGAAGAGATCATGGTAATCGATCCGCACTATGTGGTACTGGATGCCAACAAGGTGTTTCTCGATCACTACGGCCTGCGGAAGACGGATGCCATCGGCAGGAAATGCCACGAAATTACCTATCAGTCGGATTTGCCGTGTGATTTAGCCGACCGAATCTGCCCACTGAAGCAGATCCTGGACACGGGAAGCCGGGGGGAAGTCACCCACATTCGCCAGGAGGACGGCGGCGGGGAGCGGGAAATTCTTCGGACGATGTATCCGCTGGCCAACGAAGCCGGCGAAATCGAATATTTCGTGGAGATCTCCAGGGACATGACCGCGGAGCGGCTCATGGAAAAGGCGCTTCTCCAATCGGAGCGGCTGGCCGCCGTGGGCAAGATCGTAGCCCATGTGGCGCACGAGATCAAAAACCCGCTCATGATCATCGGCGGATTTACCCAGCAGGTGAGAAAGGCCCTGACCGATGAAAAGGGCGCCCAAAAGCTGGACATGGCGCTGAGGGAAGTGCGCCGGTTAGAGCGGTTGGTAACCCAGTTGGGAGACGTCACCAAAGAGCACAGGCTCGTTACGAGGATGGTGGATGTCAACTCGGTCATCAGCGATCTGCTGGAAATGATGGCGGAGACGCACCCGGGTGACACCTACCGGTTTGTGGCGGACCTTTCCGCCGATCTCCATGAGGTCGAATGCGATCCGGACAAGATGAAACAGGTCTTTATGAATCTGATTGTCAACGGCCTGGATGCCATGAAACAGGGGGGAACCTTGACGGTCCGTACGCTACAAACGGCCGGCGGCGTAGAGATCGGCGTCAGCGACGAGGGCGAGGGCATTTCCGGGCAGGAAATGGACCGCATTTTCGAGCCCTTCTATACGACCCGCGACAAGGGTTCGGGCCTCGGTCTGCCCATTTCCTTCAGGATCGTGAAGGCCCATGAGGGCGAGATTTTCGCCCAAAGCCGACCGGGAAAAGGGACCACGTTTTTTGTCAGA
>CAYUCJ010000583.1:0-1543 GCA_964443285.1 uncultured Desulfobacteraceae bacterium
GGAACACCCTCATGTGGACCCGGCGTTTCCACCAATCATGGCATCAGATGGTCCGGTTGGTGAGAGCGTTTCATCCCCGCATGCAGCCGGCCTCTTTCCCTGGAACCAGGAGACAAAAGTTTTTTTCAGCGGCCTGATTGAGAGCAGGAGAAGAAAAACGGCCCCGGCCCACTGGGCCCACAAGGGGATGAGTTCCCTTGCCTGCCCGATCACGGCCTGTGGAGAAACGTTGAAAAAGAGGTAGATCTTGTCCAGGGCCAGACCGAATGCCAGGGCAAAAACAGCAATGGTCCCGAGATAGATCACGGTGGCCCGTTTTCCAAGGACGCCGAACAGGACACTGAGGGAAGTAACGTTGGTTGCGGGTCCGGCCAAGAGGAATACCAGGGCCGCACCCGGGCTGACCCCTTTCAGAATGAGGGCCGCCGCAAGAGGTGTCGACGAGGTGGCGCAGATGTAGATGGGGATGCCTATGGCGAGCATGAAAAGCATCGAATAAATGCCGCCCCCCAGGTATTTGCTCATGACATCCGTTGGGACAAACACCGTAATCGCACCGGCAAGAAGCAGTCCAAGGAGAAACCAGGATGCCATGTCCTCCCAAACCTCTTTCAGGGCATAGTGCATGCCGGCTTTCAGTTTAGAGACAAACGTGTGGTGCTGGGCATGGGTTTCCGGCGGACAGTCAATGCCGTCGCAGCAGCCGTCCACCGTGCAGCTCAGGTCGGGCAAATCGATCCTCTCGCTACCGCCCTTTTTGAAAAGATTCTCCGCAACCCCGGCAACCACGGACGTGATGAAAGCGGCCACGGGTCTGGCTATGGTCATTATGGGATCGAGGAGCGCATAGCTGACGGCTATGGAATCCACCCCGGACTCAGGGGTGGAAATGAGGAAGGCCGCGGTGGCGCCGGCATTGGCGCCCTGTTTTCTCAGAGATACGGCCGCGGGAAGGACCCCGCAGGAACAGAGGGGAATCGGAATTCCCAGCAACCCGGCCTTGATGACCGACCTGAACCGTCCCGTACCGAGATGGATGGCCACTGCGGAAGGACTCAAAAAAACTCTCAGGAGTCCGCTGACGGCCAGACCGAAAAGGATGTAAACAGAGGATTCCAGAAGCAGCCTCCATGCCTCCGCTATTATTGAAAAGATAAAGTACATTCGTCGTTATCTCCTGACCGGGGCTATTCACGTATGTGTTCGACGCCCACCTTAAGAAGATCGGCCACATGATCGTCATCCAGGGAATAATAGAGCATCTGCCCGTCGCGGCGGCACCTCACCAGGGCCAGGTCCCGCAAACGCCTCAATTGGTGGGATACTGCGGACTCTGTAACGCCGACAAAGGCGGCCAGATCGCACACGCACATCTCCCCGCCCCCGAGAGCCATGACGATCCTGAGCCGTGTGGGATCACCCAGGATCTTGTAAGTCGAGGCGAGTCTTTCCACCTCCCGTTGGGAGATGGCTTCCTTTCTGGCCCGACCCACACGTTCCGTGTGGACGCATCGGACGTCACACAACTCATCTATCGCGATCT
>CAYUCJ010000584.1:0-1523 GCA_964443285.1 uncultured Desulfobacteraceae bacterium
GTCCCGCCGCCAGGGTGCACGGTGCGGCGCATACCAAAATGAATCCCACCATTATGGCCTCGGGCATGGAGAAGACCTTCGCTAAGACCCAAGCCACGAATGGAAACATCATGAGGGAAAGAAAGACGGCCCAGAGGATCACTCGCAGGAACCCCATGGCATGGATGAGGTGTTTCAAATCCAGCTCCGTGCCCTGACCGACAAAAATCAGCGCCACCAAAAGACCGGTCAAATCCAGTTTATCGAGAGCTATTCCCGGTCCGGGAACGCGTGTGGACAGGATCAAGGCGAGGAAAATGCCCATGAGGAGCAGATTTTTCTGCACAAAATGCTCTATGTGGATTTCCAGGTGGTGGCTCAATGTTCAGTCCTCCCAAAGGTACTCTCTGCCTAAACCAGTGTCGGCTGTTTGTCAATAGGCTGTGTCGGCCCCAAATCCACCGTCTCATTTGTGCGTCATGTCCTTCGACGGGGGATTCGCGACACTCCTGAGCACCAGCGAGTCGAAGATCCCGCCGAATGGGGGGTTCTGATTATCTTGCCGGTCAATTGCTTCCATAACATCATGAGGTCCACTTTAACTTGACACACAAGGCAAAATCTATCTATATTTCGTCATCGTTACCGGTAAACTTCGCGACACGGGCAAGATGGGACAGATGAACATCTTTACTTACGGATCACTCATGTTCGAACAGCTATGGACTGCTGAAAAAAACCATCGAGCACATCCATAACGGGAGACACGTGAAATGCCTATCATCGAATACGGGATCGAAGACCGCGTGGCGATCATCACCCTCAACGACGGTGAAAACCGCTTCAACCCGCCCTTTCTGAATGCTTTTCTCGATACGCTGGATGAAGTTGAAGAAAAGACCAAAGCAAACGCGCTTGTAGTGACATCCGCTCATGAAAAAATTTTCAGCAACGGCATCGACCTGGATTGGCTCCTCCGCTGCATACAGAACAACGATAGGGATACCGTAACGGCTTTCTTCTATCTCTTGAACCGGATCTTCAAGCGCATCCTCCTCTATCCCATGCCCACCATAGCGGCCATATCAGGTCACGCCTTCGCTGGGGGGGCTATCGTGAGTTGCGCCTTTGACTTCCGTTTCATGCGCTCTGACCGCGGGTTTTTCTGCTTTCCGGAGGTGGATCTTGGGATTCCCTTTCTCCCCGGCATGTTGGCACTCATCCAAAAGGCCATACCGCGCCAAACGTTCCAGGAATTGCAGCTTACCGGCAAGCGCGCCACAGCTGAGGAATGCGAGTCCCACCATATCGTTTTGAAAGCATGCCACAGGGACGACCTGATGGATGTAACACTGGAATTTGCAAAAGGACTGAACAAAAGAAGGGAGATCGTCGCAGAAATGAAACAACGGATGTATGGAGAGATCGCCCGGATCATCGAGGAAGAAGATCCGCCCGTTATTGAATCCGGCACCTTCCATGTTTGATGACTTCGTCGGAAGTCATCAACGTGCCCATGGACGGGCACGCAAATCAATGGGTTG
>CAYUCJ010000585.1:0-1509 GCA_964443285.1 uncultured Desulfobacteraceae bacterium
GGCCTGCACCAACTGCCAGGCCTGCGCCGATATCTGCCCGGCGGTTTCCGCGGCGGGGGACGGAGAGCTGTCGGCCCCTTTTCGCATGAAGGGCCTCAAGGAGATCCTGAAGGGCCGGACGGGGCTCTTTCGCAGGATCCTCAAGAAACAGGGTCTGTCGGAGGAGGCGTGGAAACACTTCAGCGATACCGCCTTTCGCTGCACGCTATGCGGCAACTGTCAGGGCGTCTGTCCGGTGGGAATCCATCTGAAGGAGCTCTGGCTTTCCCTTCGCCAGGATTTGGTCCATTCGGGTTTTTATCCCAAAAAGATCAATAGGATCAAAGAGAACCTGGAAGGGAATTACAATGTCTTCGGTGAGGACAACGAAGAACGGGCCGACTGGGTCGAGGACATGGCGGATGAACCTGAAGACGGCTATATCAGGGAAAAAGCGGGCGTGGTCTATTTCACCGGGTGCACCGCAGCCTATTTTCCCATTGCCCAGAAGATTCCCATGGCCCTGGCAGAGGTCATGGATGTGAGCGGCGTGGATTTCACCCTCCTCGGGGAAGAGGAGTGGTGCTGCGGGTTTCCCATGCTGGGGGCGGGCCTGATGGACATTTTTCAGGAATTCCGGGATCACAACCTCCGGGCCGTAAAAGAGAAGGGGGCAAGGGAGATGGTATTTGCCTGCCCCTCCTGCTACCAGATGTGGCGGGAATATTACCGGCCTGAAGGAATTCATTTGTTCCATGCGTCCCAGTTTCTCATCCGCCTGGTGAAAGAGGGGAAGGTCCCCCTTAAGGAACTGGACATGACCGTTACCTACCACGACCCCTGCGACCTGGGGCGGGGCGCCCGGGTCTACGAGGAACCGCGTGAACTGATTCGGGCCCTTCCCGGTGTGAAATTAATGGAGCTTCCGCTCAATCGCCAGGATTGCCGGTGCTGCGGTGGGGGAGGAAACCTGGAGATGGTGGATGCGAAACTAACGGCGGAAATCGCAAAGGCAAAAATAGACGAGATCCTCTCCACAGGCGCCCAGGCCGTGGTGACCTCATGCCAGCAGTGCGTTCGAACCATGATCACATTTGTAAAACGCAACAGGATTTCCCTCGAGGTACTGGATATTACCCAACTGGTACATCGCGCTCTCAAGCGCTGAGATCGCTTCCACACTGCCGGGAAATTCGGGCTAACCCCGCTCCAGATACCTCCTGACACCGGCCATGCCGTCCGGCCTGAAAACCTTAATGGAACTGTAGTGATCGATAATATCGGCCGCTTCCCGGTTCAGCGCCGTTTGCGCGTCATCAACCTCAGTTCGGAACCCGAGATAAAAGGGCCCCAGATGGACCGGTTCGCCCGAGCAGGTTTCGTGGATCTCGGTATAGGGGTGGGCGAAGAGCCACCTGACCTGTATGGTGGCCATAGAACCCGCAGGCACACGTTCCATGAAGTCCCGCAGTTCGTGCAGGTCTTCTTCTATCAGGTTGTTCCACCCCAGCATCACGTTCCCGTTTGTCC